>JAHWKK010000008.1 GCA_019347945.1 Acidobacteriota bacterium
CAGACACGACGACCTCACCGTGACAGCCTTCCGCACCTCGGACGCAGCGGACAACCCCGCCTATGCCGCCGAGACGAAGCTGCCCCCGGCTTCAGCCGGGGGACAGATGGAGATTCCCAGGAAATGTCGAGCCCGCGCCTCGCGGGCGACAGAATCAGACAAGAGGACCTCACCGTGTCAGACTTGCGCAAATCGGACGCAGCGGACAAAGCCGCCGAAGACGGCGACAGTTCTCAGCCCCCGGCTTCAGCCGGGGGACAGAGGCCGGGCCCCAGGAAATGTCTGAGCCCGCTTCAGCGGGCGACAGAATCACGTTTCAGAAATTCAGCATTGAATTCGACGCCGTTTGCCTCGAGAAGAGCGGTCAGCTCTTCTTCGAAGGTTTTCCTCTTGTGATGTTCCTTCTGCTGCCGAATGTATCGTTCGACCTCCGCAGTGCGGGACCGGCTCACGCTGAACGCAGCAAATCCACGCTGCCAGCCGGGCCACAGGCTTCCGCGATAGCGACGGAGCCATTTCGACGAGTTGCCCTTCAGCTTTTCGACGAGCTCTGCAGTCGCCAGGGTCGTCGGCAGGAGGACGAGCAAATGAACGTGATCGCATCCTCCATTGACCGCGAGTAGCCTTGCGTCGAGTGTCCTGCAGATGCCCCCGAGGTAGGGAAACAGGCGCAGCTCGAGCTCGGGTTCGAGCGCAGCCTGACGTCGTTTGGTGGAAAAAACGATGTGATGAAAGATCGCGCTGTAACTGTGCCTCATGATTTGTCGCCGGACAAATCGCGCGGGTGGCGTGGACGTTCTAAAGATACCTCGGATGGTGACTCGCGTAAATACCGACGTTCTGTCGCCCGCGAGGCGCGGGCTCGACATCCTCTGCGACGGCTCTCTGTCCCCCGGCTGAAGCCGGGGGCTAAGACCTTTCACCCGCTTGCGCGGGCTGAACAGAGATCAAGATCTCGCTGCCTTCAACGCTGCTGGATTCTTTCGACGTTCTGTCGCCCGCCTAAGCGGGCTCGACATAGTCTGCGACGTCTCTCTGTCCCCCGGCTGAAGCCGGGGGCTAAGGTCTGTCGCCCGCTTGCGCGGGCTGAATGGAGATCGAGATCTCGCTGGCTTCAACGGCCGCTGGATTACTTCGGCGTTCTGTCGCCCGCAAACGCGGGCTTGAGAAAAATTCAGGGTTGATCTTTTGGAGCCCGCTTCAGCGGGCGCCAGAATCCGACAAGAGGACTTCACCGTTTCAGGCTCCTGCATCTCAGCCGCAGCTGACAGAGCCGCCGAAGGCGGCGACAAAGCCCCCGGCTTCAGCCGGGGGACAGATGGAGATTCCCAGGAAATGTCGAGCCCGCGCCTCGCGGGCGACAGAATTACGTTTCGGAAATTCAGCATTGAATTCGACGCCGTTTGCCTCGAGAAGAGCGATCAGCTCTTCTTCGCGTCCGCTCGAATGAATGAGATTCTTGCCCGACGTGAATGGAGTCGACACCAAACCTCCAACCCCTGGTCCCGCGGCATTGCCGGTACAATATCCCCATGAGACTCGCACGTTTGGCGATCGTTGCATGGGCGCTCGGTCTGACGGCCGTGCCGGCTTCCGGGGTGATCATCGACAGGATTGCCGCGACGGTCGACGATCAACCGATCACGACGAGCGAGATCGACCAGTTCGCCATCGTCCGGATCATCGAGCGGCGCGAAGGGGAAGGGGAAGACGAGTATCGCCGTCGGATCCTCGACTACATGATCGCCCAGATCCTGAGGGCTCGGGACGTCAACCGGTTCGGCTCCGCGGAGGTGTCGACCGAGGACATCGCGAACGAGATCGCGGAGATCCGGAGCCGCTTTTCGAGTCCCGAAGGGCTGGAGGCTGCACTCGCCGAGGCAGAGATGACGATGCCGCAGCTCGAGGCGGTCGTCCGCCGGAATCTGCAGGTGGAGGCGTTCATCGCCGAGCGCTTTTCGCCGATGATCTTCGTTTCGCTCGAGGATATCGAGCGGTACTATCAGGATGTCTGGATCGACGATCGGATCGAGCGCGGTGCCGAGATTCTTCCGCTGGGAACGGTTCGCGAGGAGATTCGAGCGATCCTCAAATCCACCAGACTCGACGAAGAGGTCGGTCGCTGGACCACGGAGCTCCGCGGGCGTGCCGATATCGACGTTTACCTCTAGTTTTGCGACGGAATCGCAGGGCGAGCCGCGGTTGTTTTCCGAACGCGAGTCGAAGACAGCAGGAAAATGGGAACCAGGCCAGACAGCAACCTCGATGACAGGCACCGGGAGGTCCTCCGGCAGCTGATCCTCACGCACGTGACCACCGGTGAGCCGGTCTCGTCGCGAGCGCTCGCCCGATCGGGACGGTTCGACCTTTCGGCTGCGACTCTGAGGAACGCGATGGCGGATCTCGAGGAGCTCGGGTTTCTGGCACATCGGCACACCTCGGGAGGGAGGGTCCCCTCCGAGAGCGGATATCGCTACTTCATCGATCACCTGATGCGCTCCCGCGAGATCAGCGACCGGGACCGCCGTACGATCGAAGGGGAGCTCGAGGGCACGAGCGATCTCGATGAGATGCTTCGAGTGGTCTCGCGGCTTCTGACCCGCCTCACCGATCAGGTCGGCGTAGTGTTCATGCCGGGGTTGATGAAACTAGCGATCCGGTCGGTTGACCTGATCCCGGTCGGCCGCCAGAAGGTGATGTGCGTGATCGTAGGGCTCAATGGCCTGGTTCTTCATCGTGTCGTCGATGTTTCCTTCGACGGGAACAGGGATGAGCTCAGGAGAATCTCGAACCGGATCACGCAGGAGTACAGTGGGTTCACACTCGCCGATGTCCGGACGAATCTCGAAAGGCTTCTCGAGCACGAGAAGACTCGATATGACTTCGAAGTCCGGCGGATGGCCGCGCTCGGGATCGAGGTCATCGAGGATGCCGCTCCGGCGGCCGACGCGCTCTGGATCGAGGGGACCGCGTCGATCGTGAACAAGCCGGAGTTCTCCGATGCGGAATCGATGAGAAAGGCTCTCGGGGCCCTGGAGGAGAAGGAAAAACTCGTCGAGATTCTCAACGCGTTTCTCGATGAGGCCGACCGAAAGGCTGTTCTCGGGTCGGAAAGTTCGTACACTGGAGACCACAACTTCGGTCTGGTGGCGGCCCGGTACGGGTATGATCACGTTCCGATGGGGCTTCTGGGGGTCATCGGGCCTGTCAGAATGCCGTACGCGAAAGTCACGCCGCTGATCGAATACCTGGGCGAATCACTGAGTCGGAAGATGAAGGAACGAAGTGTGGAGGTGCTGGTTTGACGGATGACACTCGGCGTCCCGACGGCGATGATCCGGACGACGATGACGACGTCCACGTGCTCGAGGAGCCGGAGGGTACGAGCTACGACGACATTCTGCGAGAGCTCGAGGACCGTGGGGGAGAGGCCGAGTCGGAAGGCGAATCGGGAGTCCAGCCGATCGACGAGGCACCGAAGCCGCCGCTCGAAGTCGATCAGCTCGCCGCGGAACGAGCCGAGCTCCACGATCGTTGGCTCCGCACCCGCGCGGACTTCGACAATTACCGCAAGCGTGCCGAGCGCGACAAGCGGGATAGCTACGATCAGGCCGTGATCGCCACGGTCCGGACCTTTCTTCCGGTCGTGGACAATCTCGACCGCGCGCTCGACAGCGCCCGCCAGCACGATGCGGCTGGAGCCCTCCTGGAGGGGATCGAGATGATCCGGTTTCAGCTCGACGAGATTCTTCTCTCGCTCGGTGTCGAGTCCGTCGACCCGCTCGGAGAGAGTTTCGATCCGGAGCTTCATGAAGCGATTGCCAGGGAGGCGCGCGACGATGTTGCTCCACATCAGATCGTCGACGTCATTCAAAAGGGCTACAAGCTTCGTGGCAGACTCGTTCGTCCGGCGATGGTGAGGGTTGCGGTCGGAGCCGATCGCGATTCCGACGAAAGCAAGGATCAGCCCTAGGGCGCCGGGATGGCGAAGATCATCGGAATCGACCTCGGCACGACGAACTCGTGTGTGGCGACCATCAGCGTTACCGAGCCGCAGGTGATCGCGAACCGCGAGGGGAGCAGAACCACTCCGTCGGTCGTCGGCTTCATCGAAGACGGTGACCGGCTCGTGGGCCAGATCGCGAAGCGTCAGGCCATCACGAATCCGTTCAATACCGTCTTCGCGATCAAACGGCTGATCGGCCGGAAGTTCGACTCCGACGAGACCAGGCACGCCATCGAGATGATGCCCTACCAGATCGTCAGCGCTCCCAACGGCGACGTCAAGGTGCGGATCAGGAACAGAGAGTACTCGGCCGAGGAAATCTCTTCGTTCGTTCTGAAGGAGATCAAGGATTCGGCGGAGGAGACCCTCGGTGAGGAGATCAGCGAGGCGATCATCACCGTCCCCGCCTACTTCGACGACTCGCAGCGACAGGCCACTCGTGACGCCGGCCGCATCGCCGGTCTCGACGTCCTTCGAATCATCAACGAGCCGACCGCCGCTGCGCTGGCCTACGGGCTGGAGAACCGCAGTGATCAGACCATCGCCGTTTACGACCTCGGAGGCGGCACCTTCGACATCTCGATTCTCCGGATCTCCGGCGGGCTCTTCGAGGTTCTTGCCACCTCGGGTGATACCTATCTCGGCGGCGAGGACTTCGACAGAGCAATCATCGACTGGCTCGTGGCCGGCTTCAAAGAGGAGACGGGAGTCGATCTGCGCGAAGATCGCATGGCACTTCAGCGCCTCAAGGAAGCTTCGGAGAAGGCGAAAGCCGAGCTCTCGTCGACGGAGGAGTCGAGGATCACCCTCCCGTTCATTTCCGCCGACGAGGGAGGTCCCAAGCATCTCAATCGGGTTCTCACACGGGAAACGCTCGAGGAGCTGGTCGAACCTCTCGTGCAGCGGACCGTCAAGCCGAGCGAGGACGCCCTCAAGCAGGCCGGCATCGATAAATCCGCGATCGACGAAGTGATTCTCGTCGGGGGTCAAACGCGGATGCCGCGCGTCATGCGACTCGTCGAGGAGGTATTCGGCCGCGAGCCGAACCGCTCGATCAACCCCGACGAGGTCGTCGCCATCGGAGCGGCCGTCCAGGGAGGCATTCTCGCCGGCGAAGTCACCGACATGGTGCTGCTCGACGTTACGCCGCTGTCGCTCGGCATCGAGACTCAGGGCGGGCTCTTCACGAGAATCATCGAGAGAAACTCGACGATCCCCACGAAGAACTCACTCGTCTTCACGACCGTCAGCGACAACCAGAACAAGGTGCAGATCCACGTTCTTCAGGGCGAGCGTGAGTTCTCGAAGGAGAACAAGTCGCTCGGCAAGTTCGATCTGATCGGTGTCCCTCCGGCGCCGCGAGGAGTTCCGCAGATCGAAGTGACCTTCGCCATCGACTCGAACGGCATGGTCAACGTCACCGCCAGAGACCAGGCCACCGGTCAGGAAACGGGTGTCCAGATCAATCCGGCCGGCGGACTCAGCGAGGACGAGATCGAGAAAATCGTAGGCGAGGCGGAACAATACTCGCGCGATGATGCTTCTCGTCGTGAATTGAGGCAGTTGCAGAACAAACTCGAAGGAATGATCTACACCAATGAGAAGGTCTTTCGCGAGTTCGGAAAGCTTCTCTCCAAGGAAGACCGGGAGAAGGTCGAGAAGGTCATCGCCGCGGCCAGGACGCGCGTCGCCAGCGAGTCGCGCCAGAAGATGAACGACGCGATGTTCGAACTGCAGAGTGCATCCCGAATCCTGACCGAGGTGATGCTCTACAACCCCTCGAAGGGCTTCACCGCTTCAGACACCAAAGAAGAAGAATCCTGAGACGATGCCGACGACTGCAAAGAGAGATTATTACGAAGTCCTGAGGGTCACCCGCGACGCTTCGCAGGCGGAGATCAAGAAGGCCTACAGAAAGCTCGCGCTCGAGCTTCATCCCGACAAGAACCCTGATAACCCGCACGCGGAGGAGGCGTTCAAGGAAGCCTCCGAAGCGTACTCCGTCCTCTCGGATTCGGACAAACGATCCCGCTACGACCGCTTCGGACACCAGGGCGTCGATGGAGCGGGCGTCAACTTCGATCCCTCGCAGTTCACCGACTTCGCCGACATCCTCGGCGACCTGTTCGGCTTTGGCGACATCTTCGGCGGTGGCCGCGGCCGCGGAGGAAGAACACGGAAGGGAGCCGACCTTCGATTCGATCTCGAGATCTCGTTCGAGGAGGCGGTGTTCGGCAAGGAAGAATCGATCGACATCGTCCGAAGCGCGAACTGCGAAACCTGCGAAGGTTCCGGCTCGAGACCCGGAACCGATCCCATCGTGTGCCGTGGCTGTGGGGGATCGGGACAGATCCGCTATACCCAGGGGTTTTTCGCAATGGCCCGGCCATGCCCTAACTGCGGCGGCGCAGGGAGAGTCATCGAGGATCCGTGCAACGATTGCGACGGCGCGGGAAGAATCCGGCGAGCCGACACGATCTCGGTCCGAATCCCGGCAGGTGTCGACACCGGAACCCGGCTGCGCATCGCCGGCGCGGGCGATGCCGGGAGCTCCGGCGGACCTCCCGGCGATCTCTACGTCTTTCTCCACGTTCGCCCGCACGATTCGTTCATCCGGAAGGATTACGACATCCACTCCGAGGTCCGGCTTTCCTACACGCAGGCAGTTCTCGGGGCGGAGATCGTTGTTCCGACGGTACACGGCGAGGAGAAGATCCGGATCCCTCCGGGGACGCAGCCCGGCAAACGCTTTCGCCTCCGCGACAAGGGCGTCCCGCACGTGAACGGCCGCAACACCGGGGATCACTGGGCTCACGTCCAGATCTACGTCCCGACGAATCTCAGCAGCGAGCAGCGGGCCGCTCTCGAAAGGCTCGCTTCGGTCGAAGGCGAAGTTCCTCCCCCGAGGGAAAGCTTTCTCGACCGCCTGCGCAATCTGCTTCTCTGAGCGGCGGCGCAATGTTCGTCGCCCGGATCACCTACACTCCGGCACCTGGAAGCGATACCGCGGTGGAATCAGTCCTCTTTCTGAGCGAGTGCCGTGGCTCCTCGATCTCCGGATCGGAAACGACGACGATCGTTCGGATGTACTTCGACACGGAAGCCGCGCGTTCGGAGGCGATCCGGCTTCTTCGGAAACGGAGCGAGCTGACGATCGAGAATCTCGAGGAAGCCGAGGTCGACTGGCTCGACCTCTACGAACAGTCGCTCGAGCCGATCGCGATCGGCCGCCGCTGGATCGTCGTGCCGCGCGCCGGCCTCGCCCCGCCGACCGATCGCGAGATCCTCGTCATTCCTCAGGAACGAGCCTTCGGAACCGGGTCCCATGCAACGACGGCGCTCTGCCTGCAGATGATCGAGGAGATCGACGTACGCGACAGGAACTGTCTCGACGTCGGAACGGGGAGCGCGATTCTGGCGATCGCGCTCGACCGGCTGCGCGCAGCCTGCGTCGTCGCCTTCGACCTCGATCCGGAAGCTCTCGGACCGATGAAGGGGAACATCGCGGTCAACGAAGCATCGAGAACGTTTCCGTTCGTCGGTGGACTCGACGCCCTTTCGCGAAGCACCCGATTCGACGTCGTGGTCATGAACATCCTGCCTCACGTCATCATCCCGATGCTTCCCGCGCTCGTCTCCCGCCTTCGACCGGGCGGCGCGGTCGTCCTTTCCGGGGTGATCGAGAGCGAGATCGCGGCGGTCACGACCGCGGCGACCGGGGCGGGTCTCCTGCTGATCGATCAGCGCCGCGAGGGGGAGTGGTGGGCGGGGCGGTACGGAGGGTGGCCGGCTACCGGTAACCGGTGATCATTCTGTCGCCCGCTGAAGCGGGCTTCACAGAGAAGGGCATCGCGTTTCTGTCCCCCGGCTGAAGCCGGGGGCCAAGGCCTGACGCCGTCTTCGGCGGCTTCATCAGCTTCGTCGGTTCCTTCGATCCTTGGGAAATCGCTCGGTCGCGTTTTTCCTGTCGCCCGCTGAAGCGGGCTTCACGGAGAAGGGCATCGCGTTTCTGTCCCCCGGCTGAAGCCGGGGGCTAAGGTCTGACGCCGCCTTCGGCGGCTTTGTCAGCTTCGTCGATTACTTCGATCCTGGCGAAATCGCTCGGTCGCGTTTTTTCTGTCGCCCGCTCGGCGGGCTTGAGAAGAAAACTTAGCGACAGCCGGAGTCGGGAAGCATCGCGCGACGCTCTCCTCCAATTCAGAGCCTTTCGCGCGATGATCCCATTCGGGCAGCAACTCCAGAGGGCGACAGAATCTGAGCCATTTCAGACACGATATATCTAAGCGCGATGCTATCTCGTCAGATCAGCCCGCGCGAGCGGGCGACAGGTCTTAGCCCCCGGCTTCAGCCGGGGGACAGAAGTAGCGCGAAAAGGATGTCGAGCCCGCTTCGGCGGGTGACAGACAGTCGGCGAGCTTCCTGGGCGTCGCAAGCTCGCCGCCGCCACGATGGGGCACGAGCATCGAACCTGCAACCGGCAACCGGCAACTGACAACCGGCAACCCGCTTCTCAGTGCGGTCGTCGAGAGCGGCGCCGATGCCGGGGATCTTCCCGATGCTCCATTCGCTCGTGAATCGCGGTCCTGATCCGGCGCCACTGTTCCGTCGTGAGTACCGTGCGGAAGTCCACCAGCAGGGCCAGTTCCCGCTCGAAGAGAGCGGCGCGGGCCTCGCTGACCTCGGCCGCTGCCTCTAGAATCGCGCTCCGATCGAGATGATCGCTGTCGAGCAGACCACGCAAAACGACGGTGGCTTTTTCGAGATCCGCCTTCCGGTCGATCAGCTCTGCGGCCGAGCGATGAAAAATCCCGTCCAGCTCCTCCTGCTGTTCGGCAGAGAGGCCGAGCTTCGCGGCGGTACGAGGGTTGGACCACCATTTTCCGGGCGGAAGCCCGAACGACTGCGCGTAAAGCGATCCCGTCAGAATCAGCAGTGTGAAGGCGAGTAGTGCGTGTCGTTTCATGAGCCGTTTTCACCGGCCTCGACTTGTTCGTCGGTGAGCCAGTCCTCCCAGTCGACGACCTGATGAAACGCCTGAATGTTCTCCGAGCCCCAGGGGTCGTACAGCTGCAGATCCTCTTCGAAGAGGTTCGCTTCGGCGGGCGGTTTCGTCGTCGCCGTACCGCTCGCATCGATCGTGTCGGCGGGGCGGAGAAGAAGTGCTCCAGTGGCGAGGCTCATGACGAGAACGAGCGCGATCGCAAAACCGCGAACAAACGCCGAACGGGTACCCGGTCGCGAGCCGGAGAGCAGTCGTGCGTTGATCTCGGTGCGCTGCCGTTCCCAGAATGCGTCCGGTTTCGAGGCTGCGCGGGCAGACACGCTCTCCGCGTCGCCGGCCGCGCTCAGACGAAGGGCGGCAAAGCGAGCGGAGCACTCTTCGCACGACTCGAGATGCTCGTCGTAAGTCGCTTCGTCGAGCCAGAAGGCTTCCATCAGATCGACGTCGTTCGGATGTGACTCGTTCACGAGCGGGAGCCCTTTCGGTATGCGTCGAGTATCTCTCGAATCTTTCTGGTGGCGCGGTGAAGATGGACTCGCGTCGTCGAAGGCTCGATGCCGAGAATCGTGGCGATCTCGTCGAGGCGGCGCTGTTCGAAGTGGCGGAGAGCGAAGATCGTCCGCTGCTTCGGGGGAAGCGACACGAGAGCTTCCTCGACGAGTCTCGAAAGCTCGAGCGACAGAAGCTGGCGCTCAGCATCGGGACGCTCGTCGCGCAGCGCATCGAGCCGTGAAGTGTTGCCGTCCGGGTGTGACGATTTCGAGGCGAAGCGGCGCTGCCGGCGCAGTTCGTCTCGGGCCTTGTTGACCGCGATCCGCGTCAGCCAGGTTTCGAGCGAGGAGCGTCCTTCGAACCTGCTGATCTTCCGCCATGCCTGCACGAAGGTTTCCTGGGTGATCGTGTCGGCGTCGGTCTCGTTCCGCATGATCGCGAGCGCGGTCCGGTAAATGGCCTTCTGGTAGTCGGTGACGATCCTGTTGAACGCATCGGAATCGCCCCGGGCGACGCGCCGGATCAGCTCGCGTTCCTCGTTGCGCTCCTGTTCTGGCGCAGCTGTGGTCATGACGGCAGCATTCACGTCCATTGGACGGAGACCCCGGGGAATCGTTTACACGCCCTCGATCCAGAGCTCGTGATAGCGCACCGGAGGCGGAGCCATGTGGAGCCGGAGCCCTCGTACCTTGGGGCGGTGGAGCACGAAGAGCCGGTCGTGGAAAAGATAAGTGACGGGCGCTTCGACGACCGCTTTCCGATTCAGCAGCGCGTAGATCTGAGCGCGCCGCTCGGTGTCGAGCGTACGGCGCGCCTCCTCGATCGCTTCATCCATCCTCTCCGACTGATAGTTCAACCCCGGAATCGCCTTCGCGCTCGAGTGGAAGAACATGAAGAAGAAGTTGTCCGAGTCGGGGAAATCGGCGTACCAGTTCGCCACAAAGATCGTGTTGTGCCCGATGCCGGTGTGCTTGTCTCGCGCTTCTTCCCGGGATGTCATCTTTTTGTTGACGCGGATGCCGATGTCCCCGAGATCTTCGATGATCAGGTCGAGGAGGCCGGAATTGTTGAACTCGTCCGTGTCGAATGCCCAGTAATCGATCTCGAAGCCGTCGCCGTGGCCCGCCTTGCGCAGCAGCTCGCGCGCCCGCTCCACGTCGTAGCGCAGCTCTTCGATGTCGTCTTCGTAGCCGAGCAGCCCCGGCGGAAGGAGCGACTTCGCGACGACGCCGAGTCCGGAGAAGATGCGCTCGTTGAGACGATGCTTGTTAATCGCGTGCGCGACTGCCTGCCGGACCTCCACGCGGTTGAACGGCGGGCTGGCGTTGTCGTAGGCGAGGTACGAGGTGTGAAGCGTCGTCGCGGCCAGCAGGTAGGGGGCGAACTCGGGATCGTCACGAATCTCCTTGACGATCTTCGCGGGGATGCCATGGGCGATGTCGAGCTCCCCCTTCATGAACGCATCGACGAGCTCCTGCGAGCTGCTGAGGTCGAGCCGGATGAGCACTTCCTCCAGGTAGGGGATCTGCTTCTTCCAGTACTGGTCGAACCTCGAGAGACGGATGAACTCGCCCTCGACCGACTCGGCAACCGAGAACGGCCCGGCCCCGATCGGATTGAGCCGCACCTTCTCTTCGTCCAGATCGTCGATCGGAAGCGCGGCCGTCTCCGGCATCGACATCAGGTGAATGAAGAACGCGAGCGGCTCGGTGAGGTGAATCTCCAGCAGATAGGTGTCGAGTACCCGGATTCCGTGCGCGTCGTTCGACTTCCCGCTCATCACTTCGTCGGCTCCCTGAATGGTCGCGGTGATCCACGCTCCGAGCGATTCACTCCGGGGATTCATCAGACGGAGCAGCGACTTCCGGAAATCTTCCGCTGTCACGGTACGGCCGTTGTGGAACCGCGCATCCTTCCGGAGCTGGAAACGATAGACGCGTCCCTGCTCCAGGATGTCCCAGCTTTCGGCGATGCCCGGAACGATCTCCGCCCCCTCGCCGAACATCACGAGCGTCTCGTGAATCGCCTTCTGCGGGTAGTTCAGCGCCATGAACTGGCAGCGGATCGGATCGAGGGTGAGGCGGTGCGGGAGAATCGAGGCCGTCGTGATTTTTCCGCCCGGCTCCGGCTCCGGCAGGATGAAGGCGCCCAGCTCGCCGCCGAGCAGATTCGCCTCGTGCCGAAGCGTGTTCGCGAGCCGGAAGAGGTCGCCGACCGCGAAGCTGTTCTCCCGGGCTCCCTCCTCAACGAAGCTCATCCCGTCGACGATCCGGGCGCTCTCGGTCGTCAGCGTCGTCGTCGCATCCCTCACGGACGACACCGCCGACATGATGCTCTCCATTGCTTCACCGATGGCCCGGCTTCCGCTCTCCTGCTCCACCAGCGCGCGCTGCAGATGCTTCATGTGATCGAGCACCACCGACGCCTGCTCGCCGACCTTCTGTGAAGTGTGGGCCTGCTGCTGGGTAGCGACGGCCGTCTGCTGGACCATCTTGGTGACTTCCTCGATCGCTTCGGTCGTCGCCTGGCTTCCTCGTATCTGCTCTTCCGTCGCCTTCGCAATCGCCTGGATCGATGACGTCGATTCGGTCGTGAGCTCCTGAATCCTGGCCAGAACGCGCTCCGCCTGCTCGGTGAGCTTGACCCCACGGCTCACCCGATCGGAGCTTTGGGTCATCTGAGCCACCGCGCGCGTCACTCCCCGCTGCACGTTGTGAATGAGGTTTCGAATCTCGTCGGTCGAGCGGGAGGTCCTCTCCGAGAGGTCCCGGATCTCGTCCGCGACCACGGCGAATCCGCGTCCCTGATCGCCGGCCTGCGCAGCGATGATCGCAGCGTTGAGCGCGAGCAGATTCGTCTGGCGCGCGATCTCGTCGATCACCCGGACGATCTCGCCGATCTCCTCCGAGCGCGACCCGAGGTCTTCCAGCGCATCCTTCGCCTCGGTGACCGTTTTCTCAATCGCGCGCATCCCCTGGACCGTACCGTCTACCGCGTTGCTTCCTTCGCGCGCCGCCTTCATGACGCTCTCGGCGAGATCGGAGGACTGGCGAGCGGAGGTGGCGATCGATTCGGTCGTCGCGTTCATCTCGACCATGGAGCTCGCTGTCTGCGTGGCGAAAGAGGAGAACGTCTCGGTGTTGGTTGCCACGTTATCGATCGAAACCGCCATTTCATCGATCGCAGACGCCGTTTCGGAGACGAAATCAGCCAACTTATCGGAGATCCGGCGGACCTCCTCAATGCTTGCCGACATCTCGAGCACCGAGGTCGAGGTTTCCTCCGCGGACTCCGCGAGGTTCTCCATGCTGTGCTGGACCGAGTTGATCGACTGGTCGATCTCGTTGACCGATTGTGCGGTCTCGCCGGTCGATTGGGTCTGAGCCTCGACGTTGCGCGAGAGGTATCGCGCCCGGTCGACGACCTGGGCGCTCACCCCCTGGACGTCGTCCGAGAGTCGGGTGAAGCGGTTGATCGTCCGTTCGAGCCGGAGGACGAGCGCGCGGATGGCCGCGGAGGTCTCGGTCGAGTCGGTTGCCTGGGCGATCTCGTCGCCGGTGATGTCGAGACGGCCGCGCGCGAGCTTCCCGAGAAGGGGCGTCAGTTTTTCTTTTCGTCCGAAACTGCGACGGATTGTCTCCCCGGGTGCCCCCTCGAGATCGATGTCGAGATTGACGTCGGTGGTCAGAATCAGCTCGTCGACGGCGGCCGATCGTCTGACGCTCTCGATAATCGAGATGACGATGGCGGAGCCGAACGAGGCGAGCGCCGCACAGCCAATCAGCAGGAGTCGGACGTCACGAGGGAGGGGGATGAAAAGGGAGAAGAGGGCGAAAAAGATCACCGAGCAGGCTGCGAGAATCCAGGCCAGCCGGTTTGTCCGTTCCCATTCCATCGTACCCGTTCCCCCTGACGCAGTATGAGCATCGGGTTCCTTCAAACCCGTCCGCCCGGCGGTGCGATGCTACCATAACGAACTCGTGGTCCGAGTTTCGAAAAGCGACGCAGGCGAGGTGGGGCTGGAGGACTATCTGATCAGCCGTAAGTCGCTGATCGACGGGCGACTCGAAGCCATTCTGGAGGGTGCGACGATTCCCTCCGTGATGAAGGAACCGATCGAGACGGCGCTTCGCTCCCCCGGAAAGCGAATTCGTGGACTGCTGACGATCGCGGCTGCGGAGGCGTCCCGAGCCGCACGAACCGATCCGATCGTCACGGCGGCGGCAGCCGTCGAGATGATCCACACCTGCTCACTGATACTCGACGATCTTCCCGCGATGGACGATGCGGAGCTTCGCCGGGGCAACCCCGCATTCCATCGCAGCTTCGGCGAGGACCGGGCGATTCTGACGGCGGTGGCGCTTCTCAATCATGCCTATGCGCTGGTCGCCGAGGCGCATGCCGCGGCTTCGCCTCGCCGGTATCCGGCGACGGAGTTGATCGAGCGGATCTCGAGCGCGGTCGGGTGGGACGGCTCGATCGGTGGAGAAGCGGTCGACCTCCACAGCAGCAGCCGTCCTCTCGACTTCGAGACCCTCGAGTACATCCACTCTCGAAAGACCGGCGCGCTCTTCGTCGCATCCGCCGCGATCGGGTGCATGCTGGCGAACGGCTCCCGCCCATCGCTCGCCGCAGTCGAGAGCTATGCAAGGAACCTCGGGCTCGCCTTCCAGATCACCGACGACATCCTCGACGTCACCAGCACCGTGGACGAGCTCGGAAAGGACGTCGGCCAGGATGCCGAGCGGCTGACGTTCGTCAGGCTCGCTGGAATCGACGGCGCGAGGCAGCTGGCCGGCGAGCTGATCGAGACGGCGATCGAGGCGGTCACTCCGTTCGGCGCAGCGGGCAAGCGTCTGATTCAGCTCGCCTCGATGGTGCGGGATCGGTCGAGCTGAGCGTAGAGGCGGTTGCCGGTTGTCGGTTGCCAGTTGCCGGTTGCCGGTTGCCGGTGTGCAACTAGGTTGATGGTTACCACTCTTGTCTAGGTTGATTGTTACCACCCTGAGGCGGCGGCAGGAGCTGTGGAAAGCAAAAGGCGGTCGCGGGCGCGAAAGGGGTCATCTTCCGATCAGTCCGCTTCAGCGGGCACAGATCTCAGCCCCCGGCTTCAGCCGGGGGAGAGAGACTGATCCTCAAAATTGTATCGAGCCCGCTTCAGCGGGCGACAGGGTCGATCGGGTCCCGGCCTGACCCTATTCGAGCTCGCGGATGAGCTGATCGATCGCTTCGAAGTACTCATCGAGATTCGCCTGCGCCTGGTCGAGTCGCTGCTGGAGCTCGATCGTCCGCGCCTCTTCCTCGAGACGTTGCCGCGCCTGAATCTCGATTCGCGTCTGGAACATCTCGATCTCCCGCTCGATCTGTCTCCGCTCGTTGGGATCGGTCACGGTCCGGAGCCGCGCCTGCATCTCTTCCTCGAACTGTTCCTGATAGTTGAACGACTCCTCCTCCATCGCCTGATAGCGGCGCTGGTTTCGTCGATCCTCGAGCTCGCGCGAAAGATTCTGGACGATGGTCGACTGCATCCGGACTCGCTCCAGAAGCAGCTCGCTTCGGAGGTTCGAGGCGGCGATGCTCTGCAGCTCCTCCCGAAGCAGCCGGATCTCCTGGATCAGAACGCGCGTCAGCTCGTCGTCCTGCGCTGCCACGGTGAAAGCCGGGGTTGCCGCGATTGCCACGGCGATGATCATCGATCGTAGTCTCATCAGATCCCTCCGAACATCAGTCCTCCTGCGAAGGATACGCCTGGTGCCGGTTGGAGGTTGGAGGTTTGAAGTTGGAGGTTGCCGGTCTCCGGTTGCCGGAGGGAATGGCGAATCAACGTCTTACCTGCTCGGCCCATTCGCTCACGAGCCGGCCACCAGATCCTTCGCCGTCCTTCGGCGGCTCCTAAAATGAAACGACCATGAAATTGTTGGACTTCGACCCTTTGCAGCGCTTTGCTTGGTCTGATGTCCCAACCTGCGAGGTCCTTCGCCTGCCCGCCCGACCGCCCGCTCAGGATGACGTCGGTTTGAGTACGCGAGTGCGGTTGTTTCTGCACTCACGGGTGTCATTTCCGTTTCACCGGGCGCAAGGCGCCGGTCACTTGCTCAGGATGACGAGGAGGTGAGTTTCGCGAGAACAAACATTCGTCCATGATCGTCGCTTCGCGACAAACACAGCACTCGTCATCCTGAGCCGCCGAAGGACGGCGAAGGATCTGGGCGGCGGCTCGTGAATCACCGCTCCACGCACTCGCAATGCGACCTCGTCAATCCGGCTACCGACAACTGGCAACCGGCAACTGGCAACCGGCCCCCGGCCACCGGCAACCGGTTTTCTTTTCGCCGCATCTCGTGTCCAATGGATGTGAATGTTCTTCACCAACGCTGGAGCCGCGTGCTGAAGCGCGACGAAGGATTCGTCGAGCCGGATGATGCCGAGCTCGTCCGCCTCGCGCAGCAGGGGGATCGCGACGCTGCAGAGCGCCTCGTCGAGATTACCTCGGAGCTCGTTTACGCATCGCTTTTCCGGTTGTGCGGCGGCGACGCTGATCTCGCGGCCGATCTGACCCAGGACACCTACCAGAGGGCCTGGCAGTCACTCCACGGCTTTCGAGGTGAGTCGAAGGTTGGCACCTGGCTGTATCGCATCGCATACACGACCTTCCTGAACCATGTGCGTCGCCCGAGAATCGTCGAGAGCCTCGATGAGGAGCGGGCGAGCGCAATCTCCGATCCCGGTCCGGGTACCGACGGGAGGGCGTTCGCAAACATCGAGGGAGAAAAGCTGAGGCTCGCCGTCCTCGCGCTTCCCGAAAAACTACAGTACCTCGTGACGGCCCATTACTGGGGAGAGGTGCCGATCGCAGACATCGCCCACGAGGAAGGGATCACGACTGTTGCCGTCCGGAAAAGGCTCGCCAAGGCGCTCCGGATGATCCAGGACGTAATCGAGGAGTCGACATGAAACCGTCTCGAGACGAGATCGAACGGGCACTGAAGGGGGAGGGGAGACCAGAGATGCCGCCGGGACTCCTCGATCGCCTCAGGGACGAGATTCCCACGGAATTGCGCGGCTCCGCAGGCGAGCGCTCCCGCTTCCGGCTGCTTCCCGTGGCCGCGCTCGTCGTCACATTGATCGGGGCCGGCATCGTCTCGTGGCGGGTCATCGAAGAGAATCCTCCCGTTCCGATGGAAGCGCCGGTGGCCGTCGATGCCGCTGCACGATCGAACGAAGCTGTTTCGCCTGCGGCCACCGAACGCGAGGATTCCGCCGAGGTCGTCGCCATCGAATCAGAGCCGGACCGGACGCAGGAAGTGGGTGCGGTCGGCGGAGCTGCGGATTCGCAGCAGACGACGCTCGACGCGGTGACCGACCGCCGTTCGCAGGCCCGCACGGCTCGCGAGCTCGCGGCTCCCGAACCGCAATCGGCCTTCGAGGAGGAAGCGGGCGGAGAGTCGAAGGTCCGATCGCGGACTGCAGATGAGATGCGCAGCGCCGCGACGGCGGCGGCGCCTCCGCCTCCTCAACCCGCCCCGGTGATTCCGCCCGCGCGCGAGGAGAGCGGCCGGATCGCGGCGCCGGGACAGCGACCCGTCGCTCTGGAGAGGCCCGAGGTTGCGCCGGCCGGTCGCTCCCGAGCTGAGGGAGGAGTCGAATCCCGATCCGCAGTCGAGCGGGCCATCCAATCGCTGCGCCGGGGCGCGATGCCGCACGAGCTCGACTCGCAGGCGCTGGCCGACGAGCTTCTTCGAAACGTACTGCCGGAGCCGCGTTCGGAGTTCCAGGCATTCACTCTGCCGGAACTCGCAGTTCGGAAGGATCGGCAGCTCGCTGTTCTCGTCGTGAAAGCGACCGAACTCTCGAACAAGGATTCCGACACCACTGACGCGCCTGCGAACGAGCTCGAGGAGGCGATCTCGGTCGCGGTCGCGGCTGGGGTGAGCAGCGTCGTGTTGGAAAACGAGAGCGGCCGCGAATCGGAGTTCACCGAGCTCGGAGAAACGCACTCGAAGAGAGGAGATTCATTCGAGGTTCGCTTCGGCCCCGAAACGAAGGCGAAGATCGTCGACGTCCGTTTCGAATCTCGCCCGCAGGCGATGCGATCGGCGGTTGCCGACCGGCGGACGGCGCAACTGGCGGCGAAATCGGAGGGGGAACGGATCGCGCTCGATCCGGCGCCCTCCTGGAGCGAAGCGGAGCGTCCGGCACGGATCGGTGCGGTCGTGCGCGAGGTCGTTGCGCTCCTGGCTGGCGGGGGGTCGCGCGATGAGGCATCGCTCGAGATTCTCCTTGCCCGGGCGAGCGACGTGGCGGCGGAAGCCGATGATCCTTCGGCCGACGATCTCCTCGAGCTCGTCCGCCTCGCCGTCGAGCAGGTCCGGTGAGGCAGGAGCCGCGCGGGTGATTCGCAAGCATACGATCCCGGAGCTTGCTAGAATCAGGCGAAGGCACTGATGGCGGATCCCGAGAAAATAGGCAAATACGAGATCGTCTCGGTTCTCGGCAAGGGCGGGATGGGCGTCGTTTACAAGGCGCGGGACCCGTTCATCGACCGGATCGTCGCGATCAAGACCATCCGGCTGACCGAGGAGATGGAGGAAGAAGATCTCGGCGCGCGGCTCGCGATGGAGGCGAAATCCGCGGGCAAGCTCCATCATCCGAATATCTGCACGATCTTCGATTTCGGAAAGCAGGACAACCTCAGTTTCATCGTTCTCGAGTACGCGGAAGGGGGCGACCTCTCACAGGTCATCGACAAGAAGCTTCCGCTGTCGCTCCCGCAGAAAATCGACGTCATCGTCCAGATTGCCAGCGGTCTCGATTACGCGCATCGGATGGGAGTCGTTCATCGCGACATGAAGCCGGCCAACGTCCGCCTGACGAAGGACGGAACCGCGAAGATCATCGACTTCGGTCTCGCGCGGTTCGACACGACGCGGCTCACCAAGACCGGCTTCATGAGCGGAACGATTGCCTACATGTCGCCCGAGCGCATCAACGGGGAGTCGGGGGAGAGCGATGACATCTTCGCGCTCGGGACACTCTCGTGGGAGCTTCTCACCTACGAGCGCGCGTTCAGCGGTTCGGCACCACCCGAAGTGATGTTCAAGATTCTCTCGACGAGCCCGCCGCTCCCCTCGACGATCATCGAGGCGCCCGACGAGCTCGACGCAATCATCATGCGCTGCATGGCGCGGGAGAAGACGGACCGGTACCAGACGGCCGGCGACTTCGCGCTCGACCTCGAGGCACTGGTGCGCAGTCCATCCTTCCAGGCATTTCTGCAATCGGACGATCGCAGTACGCAGTTCCGTCAGTCGCTGGAGGACTGGGAAGAAGCGATGTCCCACAGCGGCCGTAGCTCGGATTCGCGGGTCCGGCGAACCAGCGGCCGGACGCGTCGTCCTGGCTCCACGTCGGGCCTTACCTTCGACACCGATGCTAAGACCGCCCTCGGAGCGGTTCACGATGGCGAGACGGTCATCGGTCCGGACGACCCGACGAGGATCAGTGCCACCAACACCTCCGATGGCACCGTGGTGAATCCGGCCGCCGAAGCGACCGTCGTCAACCGCGACACGGAGCCGACACGCGCCAACCGTGACGTCGCCCCGACCGTAGTCGAATCGAGGCTGCCGGGAGTCGATCCGACGATTGCGAGCGGCTCCTCCTCTTCGCGAGCTCGTGCGATCGTGATCACGCTCGTGGTTGCCGTGCTGGCCGCGGCGGCCCTCGGAATCGGAATGTCGGTCTTTTCGGGCGAAGAGACCGGTGAGCCCGTGCCTGCGGTAGTCGACACTACGGGTCCCGACGCCGCTCCACCGGGGATGGAAGTCGACGAACTCGACCGCGCCGAGCCGCAGCAGGAGGATCTGAGCGAGCTGATCGCGTGGGAGACACAAAGAAATCTCGCGGAGACCTTCCGCAGCGAGATTTCCGAGGGCTCGCTCAACACCTCGGAGCGCGCTCGGTTCAACGAAGCGGAACGGCTGTCGCGGCTGGCGCTCGAGGAGTTCGATCAGGGGAACGCCAGAGCGGGGGTCACTTACATGGCGGAGGCCGCATCGGGTTTCGAGAGTGTGTCTCAGGCATATGGCGAACGGAAGGCGCGGGAGGAGGAGCGTGCTGCGGCGGCGAGGGAAGCGCGCGCCCGCCCCACGCCTCCGCGCGAGACGACGCCGACGCGGACCGAGCCGGTCGGGCGGCAGCCCGACCCGGAGCCCGTGCGTGAGGTCGTAAGGCCGGCCCCGCCTCCGGTCGCGCCGGCGGGACCGACTCCCGCGCAGCTCGAGGCCGAGGCGCGGTCATTCATCGGCGACATCGCCGGCGCGTACAGCAGTCGGGACGGATCGTTTTTCGAGCGACGCTACGATGGATACAACGAGACGATCGGGAGAGCGATCCGGAACGCCCCGTCGACGAATGTGAGGATAGAGGTGCTTTCGATCGACCTTAAGGGGGCGGACCGGGCGACGGCGAGCGTGCGGAGAACCGATACGTTTTCGGACCGGAACATCCCGCCGGCGGTGCAGACGCTGACCTACGAGCTCCGGCGTGCGTCCGACGGGTGGCATCTCGTTTCGTTCTCGCGCTGAGACGCCGTTCGGATGGTGAGGATGGTGAGCCGGGTAGGGATCGAACCTACGACCAATTGGTTAAAAGCCAACTGCTCTACCACTGAGCTACCGGCCCGGGTTTCGGTGATGCGGAGCGCTCGCGCAGATTAGTCGTGTGCAAACGCGAGTGTCAACGCGAACTTTCGAGGCAACGCCTTGTTCGGTGAAGTCATTCCGTGGCTGAGGAATGCGGACGGCCGGTTCGCAGTTTGGCAGTCACGGATCGCGGGAAGCGGCGGATCATCGATTCCCCCCCGTTGAGCTGAAGTCCCCATCGTCTAGAGGCCTAGGACACCGCCCTTTCACGGCGGCAACACGGGTTCGAATCCCGTTGGGGACGCCACCTCCTTAGAAGATCGCCATGATGACTGCATCGCCTGATGCCAGCTTCTTCCGATTCGGTGCCGCTGCCTCGCTGGCCGCTGTCGTCGGTATCGTTGTGGCGCAGGTAATCCTTGCTCCCGGCGCTCCGGAGCCCGGGATCGGCGGCATCATCCGGGCCTACGCTGATCCGACATTCCAGGCGCAGTCCCTTACGATCCTCCTTCAGGTGCTGGCGATGTTCATTGCACTGGTGGTCCTTGCCGTAAAGGTTTTTCCGGTAGCGCCAGGCCTGACGATACTCGCCGGTGCTTGGCTGGTGATGTGGCAGGTGTTAGAGATCGTTCCGCGTTCGATCGACTATTTCACGTTCTCATTGGACTACGCGCGAAGCTATGTCGCCGGCGCGGAAGATGCGGCTTTCATTGAAGGAGAGTTTCGGCGCTTCTTCGCCTGGGAGCGCGGCTGGCGGAGTATGCGGCAGGTAGTGTGGGCTGCGGGCCTTCTCATCATCGGCCTTGCGGCCTGGCGCGGCAGGGGGCTGGCACGCTGGGTCGGCGCGATCTTCATGTTCAATGGGGTCCGGGTGGCGGCGCTGCTTATTGCCTCGATCATTGGGATTTCACTGCCGTTGGGCCGCTGGTCCTTCGTCGTCGTCAACCTCACCGCGTTTGGGCTTCTCGCCATCTGGCTTTGGACCTCGCCCGAGCTGGAGCGGCGCCAGTAACTCGTGCGAAGACGAGCCGTTGTTGCGGGGTCGGGTCCGAACCTGGAACTTAACTCCGAGTTTGTCCGGGACGTGCCGCGATCTGGGAGTTAAGTTCCAAGTTCGGACCCGACCCCGGGTTTCTCGCTCCGGCGACTGAGCTGACGACCCGAAAGCCGTCGTACAATTCACGGTGATCACACGATGTCCCGTCCCGTCGTCATCCTTCACGGTTACTCCGACAAGGCGCGGTCGCTGCGGAAGTGGAAGGCCGCGCTCACCGAGGCCGGTCACAAGCCGGAAGTCATCCGTCTCGTCCACTACGAGACGCTCACCAACGAGATCTGGATCCGCGACCTCGGCGAGGCGTTCGAGCGCGCCCTGAAGAAGGAAGCCGGACTCGACGACGACGAGGAGTTCGACGCGATCGTTCACTCCACCGGCATGCTCGTCGTTCGTGCGTGGCTCGCGCAGTTCGCCTCGGCGCCGAAGCGGCTGCAGCATCTGATCGGTCTCGCGCCCGCTTCGTTCGGCTCGCCGCTCGCACACAAGGGGCGCAGTTTTCTCGGCGCACTCTTCAAGGGGAGAAAGGAGCTCGGCGCCGACTTTCTCGAAGCGGGAGACGGCGTCCTCTACGATCTCGAGCTGGCGAGCACGTTTCTCTGGGATCTCGCGCACGAGGATGCGCTCGCAAACCCGCCCGTCTTCGGCCCGAACGCGCGGACGCCCTGGGTCTTCACCTTCTGCGGCAACGAGACCTACAAGGGGATCCGCCAGCTGGTGAACGAGCCGGGCACCGACGGCACGGTGCTGTGGGCGGGATGCTCGCTCGACGCGCGGAAGATCACGATCGATCTCACGCGGCGCGATCGCGTGACGACCAGCGCGAAACGGATCGATGTCAGCGAGTGGGTGAACGCACGAATGGAGATGGTTCCGGTTGGGGGCGTGAACCACGGGACGATCCTCTCCGATCCACCCTCCGAGCTCGTCGAGATGGTCGTTGCCGCGCTCGAGGTCGACACGAAGGCGCAGTTCGAGGCGTGGTGGAAGCGACCCGACGTCGGCCATGCGATGGGGCTCCGGGAGGGGATGGAGCAGTTCCAGCAGTTCGTCGTCCGCCTCCTCGACGATCGCGGAGACCCGGTGACCGACTGGAACATGCAGCTCTATCGGCGAAAGACGGGAAGCGCCGAGCACCAGCTCGAAGAATTCGACACCGATGTGCACGTCTACTCGCGCGACGCGAGTTACCGGTCGTTCCACGTCAATCTCAGCGATCTGCAGCCGGAACGCCTCGAGACGCTCTGGATGTCGATCGCCGCGTCGACCGGAACGGCGCTCGTGCAGTACGAGGCGTGGCGCGACGAAGGTCTCGCCGTGCGGAAGGATCCGTGGATCGGCACGATCGACCTGACGCCGTATCTGCGAAGGCCGGGCAAACCGCGTCCCGACTTCACGCTGTTTCATCCGTTCACGACGACGCTCGTCGACATCCGTATCGACCGCGATCCGGTCTACAACGTACGCCGGAAGCGGTACGACATTCTCTGGTTCGGGTGAAGCGGGTTGGAGGTTGGAGGTTTGAGGTTGGCGTTGCTCTCCAGGGGCGAGGCGCCTGTCGAGCCGCACCCTGACGATCTGGCGTGATAGGCCCGATCGAAAGAAGCGCGGGTTGGCGCTGACATTCTGGCACGAGCCCACGCCCCGATTCTTCGCCCGTCCTTCGGCGGGCTCAGAATGAAACGACGACGAAACTGTTGGACTTCGATCCTTTGCAGCGCTTCGCTTGGTCTGATGTCCCAACCTGCGAGGTCCTTCGCCTGCCCGCCCGACCGCCCGCTCAGGATGACGTCGGTTTGAGTATGCGAGTGCGGTTGTTTCTGCACTCACAGGTGTCATTTCCGGTTCACCGGCGCATTGTGCCGTTCAAATGGCTCAGAATGACGAGTGATCAATTGCGCGAGGTCGTTACGGTGCGGCTCGGCAGGCGCCTCGCCCTCCCGGGATGGGAGGCATCGCGCGAGATCGTGGCGGCAGGCCATTTCACTCTTCACTCTTCACTCTTCACTCTTCCTCAGAAATGGTGTCCTTCCACCAGACGTTCCGTGAAACGGCATGTCCACCGACGCCGAAAGATTCGAATCGCTCCGCCGCATAGTGCGTGAGCTCCCCGAACGGCCGGGCGTCTACATGCACAAGAGCCGCTCCGGCGAAGTGATCTACGTCGGGAAAGCGCGCAACCTGAGGAACCGGGTGAATTCGTACCTGGTCGGCAAGGGCGCCCGCGACTCACGCACGATGGCGCTCGTCAACGAGATCGATTCGATCGACACGGTCACGACGAGCAACGAGCTCGAGGCGATCCTCCTCGAGAACAACCTCATCAAGAACCACCAGCCCCGCTACAACGTCCTTCTCCGCGACGACAAGACATACCCTTACGTCAAGCTGACGATGTCGGAAGACTTTCCGCGCGCCGTCTTCACACGGAAAGTCGGCCGGACCAAGGGTGACCTCTACTTCGGACCGTTCTTCGCCGGCACCGCGCGGAAGATTCTCAAGCTCATCCAGGATCAGTTCCAGTTGCGAAGCTGCGATCTCGACATCACCGAAGGGGAGAGCGCTCTGCCGCGCCCCTGCCTCTATTACGACATGAAGCGTTGCCCCGGCCCGTGCGTCACCGGGCTCGTCAGCCGCGACGACTACCTCGCTCTCGCAGACGACGTCGCTCTCTTCCTCGGAGGACGGAGCCGCGAGCTCCTCGAACGGCTGAGGAACCGGATGTACACGGCGTCCGAAAGCCAGAATTTCGAGGTCGCCACGCACTACCGCGATCTGATCCGGACCGTCGAGAAGATCCAGTCGCAACAGAACGTCGCCTCGGCGGCGGGCGGATCGGTCGATGTCTGGGGATTCCACGAAGAGGGGGGCGACGTCGCCGTCCAGATCTTCATTCTTCGCGATGGCAACCTCGTCGACCGGAGAGAGCTCTTCTGGGAGAAGGAGGGAGAGGTCGATGCTGCGCACTTTCTCTCCGAGGCGGTGCAGCGGTATTACAACGACAACCTGTTCATTCCGCCGGAGGTTCTGGTGCCGGTGGATCCGGACGACCGGAAGCTCATCGAGGAATGGATGGCGGATCGTCGCGGAGCGAAAGTCTCGATCCGTGTGCCGAAGCGTGGCGGCGGCGTCGAGCGGCTCGCGATGGCGCAGAAGAATGCCGTGCTCGCACATCACTCGCGATTCAGGAAGAGCACGAGCGACCGGAGGCGCGAAGCCGCGTCGCGGCTCGCCGCCATCCTCGAGACCGAAAAGCCGATCGAGCGGATCGAATCGTTCGACATCTCCAACATACAGGGGAGTGACTCGGTCGCGGGGATGGTGGTTTTCGACGACGGGGCGCTCAGGAGGAAGGAGTACCGGCTGTTCAATATCCGGAGCGTCGAAGGTGCGGACGACTTCCGCTCGATCGGTGAAGCAGTGGCCCGACGGTACAAGCGGGTGCTCGCCGAGCAGCGGGACCTGCCGGATCTCATCCTGATCGACGGTGGAAAGGGCCAGCTCGCCGCGGCGGTGGCGGCGCTCTCAAGCCTCGAGATCGAGGACGTCTTCGTGATCGGCCTCGCAAAGAGAGAAGAGGAGCTCTTCCTCCCGGGCGCCGCGGAATCGATCCGGCTCGAGCGGCATGATCCGGCGCTTCAGCTCCTCCAGCTGATCCGCGACGAGACGCACCGATTCTCCGTTACTTCGCACCGGAGGCGGCGATCGAAACGAACGCTGAGAAGCGAGCTCGCGGAGCTTTCCGGCGTCGGAGTGAAGCGCCAGCGATTGCTGCTCGAGCACTTTGGCAGCCTCTCTGCTGTGAAGCAGGCTTCGAGACGTGATCTGACCAAGGTGCTCGGGCCGAAGGTCGGCGGGGCAGTGTACGATCAGCTTCACGGCTGAGAGTTTCACGAGAGGGGAGAGATGACACGGTTCAAGACGGAAGGGGCGATCGAAGAGATCACGCTGCAGCCGGCCCTGATGTCGCTCGCCGATGACGAGTTCACGGGCGCTGTCCGGTTCGAGCGCGATGGCGAGCTACGGATCCTCTATTTTCAGGACGGAAACCTCCTCTCCGCCGGAACCAGCCGCGACGATCAGTCGATCGAGACTGTCCTGATCGAGGCCGGCCGGATCTCACGGGATCACGTCGATCAGGCGTTCGCGAAGCGGCAGGGAACCGAATCGATCGGCGAGGCGCTTCTCCGGCTCGGCTTCGTAGCGCAGAAGGAGCTTCGGCAGGCGCGCCGTGCACAACTGGTCCGCGTGATCAACGAGCTCGAGGAGTGGAACGACGGATCCTATACGCTGATACCCGACTACGTCTCGACGCGAAGCGAGGGGAGCGTATTCACCGTCCGGCAGATCATCCTCGAGGCAATTCTCGGAGTGCGCGACCGCGCCCGGTTCGAGAGCGAGACCGGGGTCGGATCCCGCGTCTTCCGCCTTCCCTCCGATTTCGACGACCGCTACAAACTCCTCGGTTTGAACGACGCTGCCGACAGGATCGTCTCGCTGATCGACGGGAAGCGCTCGGGGGACGAGATCGCCGCGGAGTCAGGCTCTGACTCGTTTCTCGCGCTCAAACTTCTTCATGGCCTCGCCACCCTCGGTCTGGTCGTCCCGGTGGCGAAGGACCTCTCCGGCAGCGCGATCAGCCAGGCTCCGCTCTTTCCCTCGATTGACGACGATGTGCCGGATTCGACCTCGCCGGATGACTTCGGCACGCAGTCGCTGGTCGACTCCCCGGATCCGGCGCCGCTCGGTGACCCCGAGGGGGAAGCGCCGCCCGGATGGCACTATGGAGAGGGGGAGGAGCCGGAGTACGTTCCGATTCCCGGCTATGACGATGCACCAGCGCCGGATTATCTGGAGCCCGTGGAACCGCCGGTGAAAGGGACGCGTCGAAGCGCGAAGTGGCCGCTGATCGCGCTGCTGTTTCTGCTGGTCGTGCTCGCGGCCGGCTGGTGGTTCCTGCTGAGGCCTCGGATGGTGGGGGATGAGCGAGTCGTCGAGGCGAGGTCGCCAGCGGCCCCGATCGACAGGGACGAGTTGGCCGTTCCGGCGACCGGAACCGGAGGGATCGGGAGTCCAACGGATCCGGGGGAAGCTGGCGGGGGCGCTGCTGACCAACAAGAAGCCGCCCCTCCAGAACCTCAAGTAATACCTGAGGTTTCTGAGGCTGGCGATCCGACTCCGGTGGCGCCGCCGGCGGCTGCGGTTTCGGAGGAGGTCTCGGCGGATCGTGCGCGGCACGACCGGATGGCAGCGGAGTACCGGCGGGAGCTCGCGACGGTTCCGTACACGGTCCAGTTCGAGATCGTGTGTCAGACAGCGTCGGTGAATCTCGCCGAGGAGGTGGGGGGGGCAATGGTGTGGTGGGTGCCGATCTCGTTTCGTGGGGAGCCCTGTTACAGGGTTTTCTGGGGGCGGTATGAGACGAGGGCGGAGGCGGAGGAGGGGAGCGGGGAAATTCCGGAGCGTCTTCGGGATGGGGGAACGCCGGTGGTGATCGACGTGGCGCGGGTGTTCGGAGAATAGGGATCAGGAGACAGGAATCAGGAGACAGGAGCCGGAATCCGAGACCTCGAGGCCCTGCCTGCCCGTCTCAGTGGGATAAAACCATCGCTGGCGTTCCGCACGATTCTTCCGTCCGTTCGGCTCGTGGTGGCAGCCACGCTACTCTCGAATCCTCGGCCGCCGGACGGTGCTCCTGATTCCTGGATCCAGTCTCCTCTCTTCCGAGAATGCATCGAGTGCCGAATCGGTTCCTGTATCCGGAGTGGGCCGGAGGATCGCGATCGCAGGATCGAGGAAAGTCCGAACTCCCACGGGCAGCAGGCTGGATAACGTCCAGGCGTGGTAACGCGACGGAAAGTGCAACAGAGAACAGACCGCCTCTTCGGAGGTAAGGGTGAAACGGTGCGGTAAGAGCGCACCGCGCCGCACGCGAGTGTCGGCGGCAAGGCAAACCCCCTGCGGAGCAAGACCAAATAGGGAAGCGACGGAGCCGCCCGTCTCCATTCGAGCTTCCGGGTAGGTCGCTCGAGTCTCGGTGGTAACATCGAGGCCAGATGAATGATCCTCCCCTTCGGGGACAGAATTCGGCTTACAGGCCCACTCCTTTTTTTAGGATATGAGGATATTAGGATCCAGGATTCAGGATTCAGGATCCAGAGTTCAGGAATGAGGCTGTGAGGTTGACCGACAAAGGCGCCAAAGGCGGCGTCAGAGATTAGCCCCGGCTTCAGCCGGGGGAAAGAAATGAGGCGACTCTCGAGGTCGAGCCCGCAACAGAATCGAATGCGACCAAATCGCCATGTTCGATTGAACGGATGAAGCAAACAAAGCCGCCAGGCCTGGCGGCCGATTTGTCAACAATTCATGCGGATAACCTCTGATTTTCGTGCGATTTATCGTCAATGTCGGCATGCAGACATTTTTCAGAAGGATATGAGGATGTAAGGACATGGGGATTTCCTCAAATCCTCATATCCTCATCTCAAATCCTCAAATCCTCAGATCCTCATATCCTTTTCTCAAATCCTCAGATCCTTACATCCTCTATACTTTCGCGGCTTGACACTCCGACCACCCAGACCGCTCCTCCCAGGAGGCCACATCGGTGTCGCCGCCCTCTCATCGACGGCGGGACGGGAGTCCACGGGAGCTGCAGTGCGGGCGCTGGAAACCCGAGGATTCCGTGTGACACTCGCGTCAAATGCGTTCGAGCGGGAGCGGGACCGAACCTACCTCGCGGGCCCCGATTCGGAGAGGGTCGACCAGTTCAACGCTCTTCTCCGGGACGCATCGATCGATGCGATCTTCTTTACGCGGGGAGGCTACGGGGCGATGCGAATCCTCGATCAGATCGACTACGAGGCGTTTCGCAACGACCCCAGAGCGGTGGTCGGCTACAGCGACGTGACGGCGTTGCACATGGCGCTCGCACGCGAGACCGGCTTCGGTTCCTTTCATGGGCCGATGCTCGATTTCGATCTCTTCGAAGGGCTCAGCGAGCCGGTGGAGAAGTGGTTGTGGAAGATGCTTGCCGGCGCCTCCCCGATGAAGCTCGACTTCGAGCGGGAGGCGGTGCTCGCCGAGGGGGAGGCGGAGGGGACGCTGTTCGGCGGATGCCTCTCGCTGATCGTCGCGATGGCAGGGACACCGTGGGACTTCTGGATCGACGACGGAATTCTCTTCTTCGAGGACGTCGGCGAAGATCTCTATCGCATCGATCGTATGTTGACCCACCTCCGTCTGTCTGGTAGATTGCGCTCACTCCGTGCCGTGCTGATCGGGCGTCTGAAAAATTGTGGAAGTGATGAGCGGGCCGCGCACAGTCTCCTTCGTGATTTCTTCATACCCCTGGGCATTCCGGTCGTCTGTGACCTCCCCTTCGGACATCACGGGAACAACGTCCTCATCCCGTTCGGAGCGAGGGTGACCGTGGATACCGAAAGCTGCTCGATCGTTTTTCCCGACCCCGCGACCGCCATCCCGGAGGCCCGGTGATGGCCGTCTTCAAGAGCACCGGCGCCGGGCAGAAGGATCCCCGCAAAGAGTACACCGTCAGTTTCGGCAAAGGGGACTCGATTTTCATCGAAGGGGAGCTCGGGACCGAGATGTTCATCGTCCAGGAGGGGGAGGTCCACATCCGGAAGCGGCTCGGGGATGAGATGCGGACGCTTTCGGTTCTCGAGAAAGGCGACTTCTTCGGCGAAATGTCGGTCATCGAGAGCCAGCCTCGGAGTGCCGACGCCGTCGCCGCCACCGACGTGACCCTGCTCGTCATCAACGGCACCCGCTTCAACGAGATGCTGCGGAAGAACCCCGAGATCGCAATCCGCATCATCAGGAAGTATTCGCGACGGCTGAGGGAGGCAAACCGGCTTCTCGAGATGATGTCGCGAACGCATGTGCATCCGGAAAACGTCGACCTCGACACGACCCACACACCAGCGCCGGCGGGAAGCGTGACCCGGAGGCTCGTCGAGCTCGGGTCCGGGACGGCCTATGCGTTCGCCCAGGGGGCGGAGACCCTGATCGGACGGGCAGATCCCGTCACGGGAATCCGGCCCGACATCGACCTCACCGAGGTCGATGACGACCGCTCGGTATCCCGGCGGCATGCCAAGATCATCCGGCACGACGACGGTTGGGCGATGCTGGAAGAGGTCGGTACCCTCAATGGGACCTTCGTCAATGACGAGAAAATTCAGACGGGAGTTCCCCATCCGATCAAGGGGGGCGACCGCGTCCGCATCGGACTCGTCCAGATGAAGGTCGTCTACGACGAGTGACGACCGCTCCGGCTCTCGACAGCCCGGTCACGGTGATCCCCGGCGTCGCTGAGAAGCGCGCTTCGCTTCTCAACGCTGCAGGAGTCCGGACGCTCGGCGACCTCGTGCGCCACCTCCCCTCGAGATACGAGGACCGCCGCCTCCGCTCCGATGTCGCCGATCTCGCATCCTTCATCGGCACGCCGGTCAAGCTCACCGGAAAAATCGTCTCGGCCCATGCGAAGCGGAGCCCCGTCCGGAGGCTCGGGATCTTCGAGGCGGTCCTCGACGATGGGACGGGGAGGGTCTCGGTGGTCTGGTTCAATCAGGCGTGGCTGAAGGAGAAGATCGCCCGCGACATGATCATCACCATCTGGGGACAGCCTCGCGTCAACTCGAAAAAGCGGCTCCAGATCGAAAATCCGGACTGGTCCCTCGCTTCCGCGGAAGACGCCGCGGAGGATTCCGTGATCCCGGTCTACCCGGTGCTGGCGGGGATGACGCCGGCCGCCACCCGGAAGCTGGTGCACGGCGCCTTCGAGGTTCTCGGAGCCCCTGAGGATCCTCTGACGCGGGAGCTCGCCGAAGCGCTCGGTGTGGGCTCGCTCGCGGAAACGCTCGTGCCGGTCCACTTCCCGGCGGAGATCGACGAGGCTCTCACGCAATGCGTGCGCAATGCCCGCACGAGACTCGCCGTCGAGGAGTTTTTCGCCTTTCAGCTCATGCTCGCGGTGTCGCGGATGGAGGAGGAAGCAGGGCGATCCCGCCCGCCGCTCGAGGTCGGGGAAGAGCTGAAGGGTCGGATCGGGAGGATGCTTCCGTTCAGACTCACCGGGGCACAGAAGCGTGCGGTGCGGGAAATCGTCGCGGATCTCGAGTCCGACCGGCCGATGTACCGCCTGCTCCAGGGAGACGTCGCCAGCGGGAAAACGATCGTCGGGCTCATCGCCGCGGTCATCGTGATCCGCAATCGCCGCCAGGTCGCCTTCATGGTGCCGACCGAGATCCTCGCGGAGCAGCACTTCGAACGAATCCGGGGAATGCTCGACGCAGAGGGAGTCCGGACCGACATCCTCACGGCGTCGGTGAAGGGGGAGCAACGGAGGGCCGTCCTCAGGAGAATCGCTTCCGCAGAAACGGATCTCGTCGTCGGAACTCATGCGCTGATCCAGGAGGGAGTCGAGTTTGGTAACCTCGGGCTCGCGATCGTCGACGAGATGCACCGCTTCGGTGTGAAGCAGAGGCGTGACCTGATCCGCAAGGGAGTCGTGCCGGATGTTCTCGTCATGAGCGCGACGCCGATTCCCCGTTCGATGGCGATCGCGGCATTCGCCGACCTCGATCTTTCGGTCATCGACGAGCTCCCGCCGGGACGGCCCGGGATCAGAACCGTGACGCGGGGGAGCGCTCAGTTCGAAAAGATCTATCGGTTCGTACGGGAAGAAATCGAATCCGGGGCCCAGGCCTACTTCGTTTTCCCCCTCATCGACGAAAGCGAAGAGTCCGCTCATGCGGCGATCCGGAAAGAGATCGAAAATCTTCGGCGGAGATTTCCGGGCGTGCGGATGGAGCCGCTGCACGGCCAGATGAGCTCAGAGGAGAAGGACGCCGTGATGCGACGATTCGCGAGAGGGGAAACGAAGATCCTCGTGGCGACGACGATCGTCGAGGTCGGGATCGACGTTGCCGATGCGACCGTCATGGTGATCCACGACGCCGACCGGTTCGGGCTGTCCCAGCTGCATCAGCTGCGCGGGCGCGTCGGACGCGGCTCCCGCCAGTCGTGGTGCGTCGCCGTCCGTGACGAGCGCGCATCGGAGGAGGGGAAGCGGCGACTCCGTCTGTTCGCCTCGACCCCGGATGGCTTCGAGCTCGCCCGGATCGATCTCGAGCAGCGCGGCTTCGGACATCTCTTCGGGGTGCGGCAATCGGGCGCGAATCTTTTCCGGTACGGCGATCCGCTGGCGCAGCCGGAGCTGATGGAGCGAGCGCGCGCGGTCGCGCGGAAGGCGCTCGAAACGGAGGGACTCGCCAAAGCTAAGATGCTGTGTGAGGTATTGCGGCAGCAGGTGACGACAATTCATGGCAAAGATTGAACGGTTCGTTAGATGTAATGATCGCTTCATATCTTGAAAGTGGTGCTCTGAGCGACGAGAGGCGAGCGACGAGCGGCGAGGGGTGGTGCGCTCGCGTCGCTCGCGATCGGCTTAGAGAGACCGGAGGCGGGGCGAGGGGCGCGGGACGAGCGATGCTGCGCTCGCGCTGCTCGCGATTGCGAAGGAAGCTCTTGTTGAGATCCGTCACCGAAGTTCATAGGGGTTTCTCTTCCAATCATGGCGAGCGAAGTGAGCCTCCTTGCCCTCGCCCCTCGTCGCTCGTCGCTCGCTTCTCGTCCCTAATCCCTGTCTCTCTCCGTGTATGATTCCGCGGCCATGAAAATCACCGTTCTTGGTTGCGGGCTCGTCGGGGGGTTGATCGCAAAGGATCTGGCGGCCGGCCAGGGGGTGGAAGTGCTCGCGGTGGATGTCTCGGAGGAGCGGCTCGATTCGCTGAATGACATCCCGCGAATCACGACGGAGCGTGTGGATCTGAGCGACTCGTCGGAGATCGTGCGGGTGATCCGCGACAGCGACGCGGTTGTCGGTGCGGTGCCGGGGCACTTCGGCTACGAGATGCTTCGGACGGTCGTCGAAGCGGGCAAACCGATCTCCGACATTTCATTCGCGCCCGAGAATGCGCTCGATCTCGACGGGCAGGCGAAGCGGCGCGGTGTGGCGGCCGTGATCGACGCGGGCGTATCGCCTGGGCTTTCGAATCTCGCGGTGGGACGTGCGGCGGCGGGGATGGACGAGGTCGAAGAGGTCACGATTTACGTGGGCGGCCTGCCGCTGACCCGGTTCTGGCCATGGGAGTACCGGAGCGTTTTTTCGCCGACGGACGTGATCGAGGAGTATCTCCGTCCGGCCCGGCTGGTCGAGAATGGGATCGTGGTCACGAAGCCGGCGCTGTCGGAAGTCGAGCTGATCGATTTTCCGCAGGTCGGAACGCTCGAGGCATTCAACACAGACGGGCTCCGGACGATCATGCACACGATCGAGGCGACGAACATGAAGGAAAAGACGCTTCGGTATCCGGGACACGCCGAAAGGATGCGAATGCTGCGGGAGGCCGGTTTTTTCTCCGACGAAGCCGTCGAGATCGAAGGCGTTCGTGTTCGACCCAGGTCGCTGAGCGAACGGCTGTTGTTCGACGCGTGGGAGCGTCCTGACGGAGAGCGGGAGATGACCTATCTCCGTGTGGATGTGGCTGGAACCAGGGATGGCCATCGAAAAGAGCTGAGGTATGAGCTCTACGATGAGACCGACGATGCGACGGGCGACTCGTCGATGGCGAGGACGACCGGGTTTCCCTGCGCGATCATCGCCGGGATGCTGGGCCGGAAAGAGATCGAACTCGAGGGAGTTTTGCCCCTGGAAATGCTCGGTTCCGACCCGGAGTTGTGGGAGCGAATCATCAGCGGGCTTCATGCCCGGGGAGTGCTATTCGAAGAGCAGACGCTCGTCTGCTGAGCGGAGGAACCGATGGTCGAAATGCTGACTGATCCCCAGATCTGGCTTGCGCTCGTGACGCTGACGGCGCTCGAGATCGTTCTCGGAATCGACAACATCATCTTCATCTCGATCCTGGCGGGGAAACTCCCGCTGGAGCAGCAGGCCAAAGCGCGGCAGCTCGGCCTCGCCGCGGCGATGATCGCTCGAATTCTCCTCCTCTTTTCGATCGCGTGGGTCATCAAGCTCGAGAATCCGCTCTTCAGCGTCCTCGGGCAGGAGCTCTCGGGACGAGACCTCATTCTGATGGGTGGCGGACTCTTTCTGCTGGCGAAGGCGACCTTCGAGATTCACGACAAGCTCGAGGGAAAAGAAGGGGAGGCGAGCAAGAAAACCGCCGCGACGTTCGGATCGGTCATCTTTCAGATCATGCTTCTCGACGTCGTCTTCTCGCTCGATTCAGTCATCACCGCTGTGGGGATGGCGGATCACATTTCGGTCATGGTCGCCGCAGTCATGATTGCCGTGGGAGTCATGATGGTTTCGGCTACGGCAATTTCGAATTTCGTCGAACGGCATCCGACAGTCAAGATTCTCGCGCTGAGCTTTCTCCTGCTCATCGGAATGGCGCTGGTCGCGGAGTCACTCGATCAACACATTCCGAAGGGTTACATTTACTTCGCCATGGGCTTCTCGGTATTGGTGGAGATGCTGAACATGAGGGTCCGGAAGGTTCACGATCCGGTCAATCTCCACGAGAGGTACGCTGAGGAAACTCAGGGAGCCGGATCGGCGGGGGGTGGCGCTGCGGGTGGAGCGCCGACACGACCTCCGGCGAGTACCGAAACTCCGTAGACCGCCGCGCCCACCAGAAGCGCAATTCCGAGGGCGATCAGCTGCTTCGTCTCGAGCCGCGTCATCAGATAGAGCGAGACGAGCACCCCGAGGATCGGGACGAGGAGTCCTCCCGGCGTGACGAAGCCTGTTCCGAGCCGCCTGAGGCGAGGCACCGCTGCCGCCGTAAAGAGATACGTCGTCAGCCGGGCGCCCGCGCTCAGCAGAGCGAGCGTTGCGAACGTTCCCGCGACTGCGACCGGGACGGCGAGGGCGACCAGAAGGAAAATCGACCAGACCGGCGTGTGCGTCGACGGATGAACGTATCCGAGAAAGCGAAACGGCTTCCGGTCGCGGGTCAGCGCGAAAATCATCCGGGAGGCCTCGAGCGTCGTTCCCATGTTCGTTCCGAGAATCGAGATGATTGCCCCGATCGTGATCAACGTCACCCCGACCGGCCCCATCACGACCGCAGCGGCATCCGCGATCGGGGTCGGTGAGGTCGACAGATCTCCCATGGCACTCATCGCCGCCAGCTGGACGAGCGAGTAGACGGCGGCGATTGCCAGCATTCCCATCAGGAGCGCGATCGGCAGATCTTTTTTCGGGTTGCGGTACTCACCCGCGGGGATGCCGACGTTCTCGAATCCGGCGTAGGCGAAGAGGAGAAACAGCGCCGCGTTCCCCCAGTTGACGTCGCCCTGGGGCAGCGAGAACGAGATCGGAATCGGATTGATGCGGAAGGCGGCAATCGCCACGATCACAAAGATGATCAGGGGAATCAGCTTTCCCCAGGTAAAGAGATAGATTGTCCGAGCGCCGAGCCGGATGCCGATCGCGTGCAGAACGCCGAACAGGATCAGCGAGAACGCGATGAGCAGCGTTCTCGGTACGCCTTCGCCCGTCGCAGGGAAGAGGCGGGCGAGCGACAGCACGAATCCGTTGGCGAGCGATGCGAGTGATGTGACCCTGGCGATCGTGTTCATCCAGCCGGTCTCGAAACCGATGAAGTCGCCGAACGCCTCACGCGTGTAGAGATAGGCACCGCCCGGCTCGTCGAAGTGGCTCGCCGCCTCCGCGAAACAGAGGGCGAGGATGAACACCGGAATCGCGAAGAGGAGAGGAGCCCAGAGAGAGAAGGGGCCGAGCAGCCGGAACGTCTCCCCCGGCAGCAGATAGACACCGCTTCCGACGACGGCGTTGATGCAGAACGCGACCAGACCCCAGACCCCGACCGCACGGATGAGCCCGACGCGCTCCTTCACCGCTTCTCCTCGTGCGGCTGGTCTTCGAGAAGTGCTTCGAGCGGTTGCCTCGAACGGATCACCTCGGCCTTGCCGTCGTCGATCAGGATCTCGGCCGGCATCGGTCGCGAGTTGTAATGCGATCCCATCGAAAACCCGTAGGCGCCGGTATCGCAGAAGACCAGCAGATCGCCGACCGCGGTCTCGGGCATCGGTCGCGGGCGGAGCTCGTCGCCTTCGCGCGTGAAGAGATCGCCTGACTCGCAAAGATTGCCGGCCACGAGGACCCCGTGCCGCGGGTCCCATTCCTCGGAGACTTTCGTCCGGAGCCAGTCGTCCGATCCGCGTGAACCGTTGAGGATGTGGTGGTACGCGCCGTAGCGCGATGGCCTGACGAGGTGGTTGAATCCGGTGTCGCATCCGATCCAGGTGTATTCATGGCTGAGGCGGCGCGCCGTGACCCGCGTGATCAGCGAACCGCTGGCGGCCACGAGGTATCGTCCCGGCTCGATGATTCCCGAGATTCCGCGGTCCCGGAGAACCTCGCGCATCAGACCGGTGAGTGCCGCCCCGTACTCGTCGATAGGGAACTCCTGTTCGCCGGGGCGATAGGGCACCGACAGACCGCCACCGAAGTTCAGCACTTCCAGATGGGGAAAGTCCCCCGAGAGCTCGATCAGGCGTCTGGCTGACTCGAGGAGCGGATCGATCGACTCGATGCCGGAACCGATATGAGCGTGGAGCCCGGTGATCTTCAAGCCGGCATCCGCGGCCTCCCGTCGTGCGACGGGCAGGTCCTCGATCTCGAATCCGAACTTCACACCGAACCCGCCGGTCACGACGTCCTTGTGATGACCGGCTCCGACTTCCGTGTTGACGCGAAGCGAGATCTTGTTCCGGATGCCGAGACTCACGACTCTCTCGAGCTCGGAGAACGAGTTGAGATTGATGATGACTCTCGGCTCGACGGCGACGAAGCGGAGGTCCTCGTCGGAGACGTTCGAGCAGGTGAACCAGATGTCGGATCCTTCGAAACCGGCCGCCCGGGCGAGGAGAATCTCCCCCGGGGAGACGGCGTCACAACCGAAGCCGGCTTCGGCGAACATCGAGAGGATGCTGACGTTGGAGTTGGCCTTCATCGCATAGAAGGGACGGATGGAGCGACCGGCGAATGCGCGTTCGACCCGGCGGATCTGCGCGCGGATGACGCTCGCGTCGTAGACGTACAGCGGCGTCCCGTGGCTCGCCGTGAGCTCTTCGATGGATACTCCGCCGATCGAAAGTACAGAACCGTGGTATTCCATTGCCGCGGAATCATACAGAACAAGGCGCTCGAGAGGGATCGAACCCTGGCGGACAGGTCGGACGGGTCGGACCGGCTCAATTCAGGCGTCGACATGATGGTCGAAGAACGCATCGCCTGATTCCAGACGCCGTGATCAAACCTTTTCGCCAGTCTCCCGACCGCCCCGGTCATCCCGCCCGCTGATTACGCTGAAACGAAAGGACACCGCAAGCGCGCCGCCCGCTCGGGACGACCGGTGGGGAAAAGGGAATGGGACCGGCTCGATTCCGACGTGATCTTCGAATGAACGAGCCGCGGGTATCGCCACCGGGTGAGGCCCTGATGGCAAAAGCGCGCCCGTCAGCGCCGGCCTACTCCTCTTCGTTGGGCCGGTAGAGAATCGAGATCTTGCCGATGCTATCGACCAGCGCGGCTCCGCATCGTTCCGCCAGTTCCGCGGCGAGCGACCTACGGGTCTCCCGGTCATCCGAGTCGATTCGAATCTTGATCAACTCGTGTGCTTCCAGAGTGCGATTCGTTTCGTCGACCAGGCCCTCCGTGAGGACGTTCTTCCCGATGCGAACGACGGGCTCGAGATGATGGGCTTCGCTCTTGAGGCGCTTCCGGTCCTTCGCCGTGAGCAGCGGAGGCTGGTCGACCGGTTCGCCGGTCACCGGCGTTTCGAGCCCTGACGCCCGGCAGCCGGGTTGACGGATCCTTTCCCCTCGGCGACGGCCGGACGTGTGGGGAAGCGGACCTGCCACGACGCTTCGAGCCGCTCGCCGGTTTCCTTCGAGGTCGCCCAGAGGACGACGTCGAGCGGCTTCCCCTCTCCGATCGGGTTGTTCAGGACGAGCGAGACCGAACCGTCGCGCTCGTCGTAAAAGAACGGGAGGTCGGCGTGGCCCATGACTGCCAGCCGGACGCTGTCGCTCTCGATCTGCTCCGGCTCGACGATTCGCGCACCAACGACCGGATACGAGGGATTGGCCCCACGCCCCTGCCGCGGCGTCACGTTTTCCACCGCGAGCTTACCGGCGCCGAGATACTGGCGGAACTGGTCGAAGGTCGTCGTCTGGTCGATCACGACCCGCCGCAGCCGGAATGGGTCAATTCCGCGTTCGTTCCGGCCGAAGTTGCAGGTAAGAGCGGCATCGTAACCAGCCCTCTCGGTCGCCCGCGTCACGGGGGTGTCGTACTCTCCGTAGGGGTAGGCGAGGAAGCGGACCGGCTTGCCGGTTTTCTCTTCCAGAATCTTCTTACTCCGAAGCAGCTCGTCCTGAAGCCAGCGCCCGTAATCGTCCCGTTCCGTTTGCATCCTTCGGGTCAGGAAACCGTGCGAGAGCGTGTGGCTCTGAATATCGACTCCGTTGTCCGACATCTCCCGGATCTCTTCCCAGGTCAGCGCGAAACGGCTCCCGTTGATGAACTTCGGGTAGATGAAGGCGGTGAACGGCATGCCCCGCCGCTGCATCTCCTGGTAGACGATGTCGTAGGTGCAGGCCCAGCCGTCGTCGAACGTGATGACGACGGGGTTTTCCGGAAGAGATTCGCGCTTGCCGGAAAGGTAGTCGTAGAGATCTGCGAGATAGACGACGTTATAGCCGGCGTCGTCGAGATAGTCGAGATGCTGGTTGAACGTCTCACGGGTGATTCCGAAGCGCGTGTCGGACGGAGATTCCACCACGTGATAGCAGAGAATAGTCGCCGCGGGCTCCCGGTTCTCAGCCTCGGCTTGCACCGGTACGGTCAGCAGGGGGACGACGAGCAGCAGGGCGGCGAAAAAGCCGCGTCGGTTCATGTTCGAAAGCCTCCTCGTATGGAACGATCGACTAATCATGCGGCACTTTTGCAATCTCAGTGCCGCTGACCGGCGCACTCCACCGACGGCTCGAGTATAAAAGGTCACACTCAGTAAGACAAAGTTCAACGGGAGACGATTTCCTATGGATCGCCAGACGAGACACGACATCAAGCACGACAAGTTCCTCGATGAGATCAGCAACGCCTACACGTTTGCGGCGGAGAACCGGTCGAAACTGATTCTCGCGACGGTTGTGATCGCCGTGATCGCCGCGGCGGCTGCGGGATTCGTCATGTACCGGAGCGCCCAGGAGGATGAGGCACAGACCAGGCTGGCCGACGGAATCCGGATCATGTCGGCATCGCCGGGGACGGCGCCCGCGAGCCCGGATGATCCCGCATACGAGACCATCGAGGAGCAGCAGGCGGCCGCGCGACCGATCTTCGAAGAAGTCGTTGAGCAATACGGCTACAGCGACGCCGCCGATGTCGCCCGCCTCTACCTCGCCGGGATGGACCTGCGCGAGGGACGGGAAGAGCAGGCTCGTGCCGAGCTTCAGCAGTTCGTCGACGAACATCGGGGAGAGTATCTTGCGGGAGCGGCGGCATGGTCGCTTTACAACAACCGTCTCGCCAGCGGCGATGCGGAAGAGGTCATCGCGGAGCTTCAGTCGCAGCTCGATGATTCGGAGCCCGACGCGCTTCCGACGCCCGCTCTGCTCGCGCTTCTCGCGCGAGCTCATGAGATGCATGGCGACGACGATGCCGCGAAAGCCTACTGGAAGCGAATCGCCGAGGAGTACAACGATTCGCCGTACAGCCTCGAGGCGAACCGCAAGCTCGTCTCGAGCTGATCGGAGGGGGCCACGCTCACTCTGGCGGTCCTGACGGCGGCTTTCTGGCTCGCTGCCTGCGGCAACCTGGCCGCGAATCTCCGGGCCTTTCGACGGATTGAAGTGCGTGCCATCGATTCCGTACCTCCGGTCTCGGTCATCATCCCCGCCCGCAACGAAGAGCGGGCGATCGAGGCGACCGTTCAGGGCTTTCTGAATCAGACGTGGCAGGATCTCGAGATCGTCGTGGTCGACGACCGCTCCAGCGACGCAACGCCGCGGATTCTGGCCGGCATCTCGTCGTCCCGACTGATCGTCGTCGAGGGGACGGCGACCCCCGAAGGCTGGCTGGGAAAGCCGTGGGCGCTTCAGCAGGGAGCGAGCCGGGCGCGCGGCGACGTCCTGATCTTTTGTGACGCCGACGTCCGATGGGAGCCTCAGGCTGTCGCGGCGGCGGTCACGACACTGCTATCGGAGAACCTCGACGGACTGACGATTTTCCCGAGACTCGTCATGAAGGGGTTCTGGGAGCACGTCCTGATGGGGAATCTGCCGCTCGCTCTGGTCGCCTATCTGCCGCTGTGGCTCTTCAACCGGAATCAATTCACCACGATGACCGTCGGCAGCGGCGTGGGGAACGTCGTGACCCGGGAAGCATGGATGCGTGCCGGGACACACGAGGCGTTGAAGAACGCGGTCGTCGATGACGTCGGCCTGATGCGCCGGGTGCGGCTCAGCGGCGGGCGCGTGCAGATTTTCCGGGCGAGCCACCTCGCCTCGATCCGGATGTACCACGGCCTCGGAGAGATCGTTCGCGGATTCACGAAAAACGCCTGGTACGCGTTCGGCGGGCGATGGTCGGTGTTCGCGCTCGCTTCCGCGAGCATGGTCTTTCACGTGCTTCCGTATGTCGCGGCGGTGGCGATGGTGTACGCGGTGTCGAACGGATTGGCGGTTCCGAGCTGGGTGAGTGCGGGATGCGCAGCACTCGTTCTCCTGACGGCCGTGCGAGTCGTGGCGTTTCGATCGCTCGGCTACCGGATGGACAACGCTCTGTTCGGCCATCCTTTGATGACCGTGGTCTTCGCCTGGATCGCGCTCCGGTCAGCATGGATGAACGGCGTGCGCCGGAAGCTCGAGTGGCGTGGGCGGAGCTTCGACGCCGGAGCCGCCCGCTCAGGCCTCGGCTGAAGTCCGGATGGCCAGCTCGTCGCCGTTGATGTCGACGATCACATGTCCTCCGGTGTCCTCGAACGGCCCGAACAGAATCTCGCCGACGAGCCTCTCCTTGATCTGCTTCTGCATCAGCCGCCGCATGGGCCGCGCTCCCAGCAGCGAATCGAACCCACGTACGGCGAGCCATTCGCGGGCTTCGGGGGTGAGCGCGAGCGTGATGCCTTTCGGTGCGAGCTGCGATCGGATCTCGTCGGTGAACTTGTCGACGATCTTCAGGACGGCATCTTTTGCGAGCGGGGCGAAGGCGATCCAGGCGTCGAGGCGATTGCGAAACTCCGGACTGAACGTCCGCTCGATTGCGCCGTGCGCCGCGCCGCGGCCGCGCTCGTTGCCGAACCCAAGTGATCGCCCGCTGATCTCGGCGGCGCCTGCGTTGGTCGTCATGATGAGGACCACGTTGCGGAAGTCCGCTTTCTTGCCGTTGTTGTCGGTCAGGGTCGCATGATCCATGACCTGGAGCAGCAGGTCGAACAGATTCGGGTGCGCCTTCTCGATCTCGTCGAGCACGACAACCGAGTGGGGTGTTCTGATGACCGCGTCGGTCAGAAGACCGCCCTGGTCGAAACCGACGTAGCCGGGGGGTGCGCCGATCAGTCGCGACACGGTGTGAGGCTCGGCGTACTCCGACATGTCGAACCGGATCAGCTCGACCCCGAGGAGCTCGGCGAGCTGTTTTGCGAGCTCGGTCTTGCCGACTCCCGTGGGACCGGAGAAGAGGAATGAGCCGACGGGCTTGTCCGGCAGACCGAGGCCGGCGCGGGAGAGGCGGATCATGGCGACGAGCCGGTCGATTGCTTCGCTCTGGCCGAAGATTCTGGTCTTCAGGTCGACATCGAGGCTGCGAAGCCTGTCTTTCTCGGAGCCGCTGACCGAGGCGGGAGGAACCTTCGCCATCCGCGCGACGACGTCCTCGATGACCGCGGCAGTGACCGGAGCCGGGTCGGTTTCGTGGTGGAGCAGATGGACGCGCGCCCCCGCCTCGTCGAGAACGTCGATCGCGCTGTCCGGAAGATGCCGGTCGCGGAGGAACTTCGCAGCGAGCTCGGCTGACAGCTGAATCGCGTCGTCGTCGAACCGGACGTGGTGATGTTCCTCGTAGGAGGAGCGCAATCCCTCGAGGATCTTCAGCGTGTCCTCCAGCGTCGGCGGAAGAATCTCGACCTTCTGAAACCGGCGGGCGAGCGCGCGGTCACGGTCGAACGCGGCTTTGTACTCGGCGAAAGTCGTCGAGCCGATACAGCGCAGCCTGCCGCTTGCGAGCGCCGGCTTGAGGATGTTCGAGGCGTCCATGGTGCCGCTGCTGGTCGCGCCGGCTCCGACGATCGTATGAATCTCGTCGATGAAGAGGATCGCGTGCTCGATATTCTGGAGCGCTGCAATGACGCCCTTGAGTCTCTGCTCGAACTGGCCCCGGTATTTGGTTCCGGCGAGAAGCGAACCGAGGTCCAGGCTGAATACGCGCGCATCCCGCATCGGCACAGGAACTCTCTCCTCGACGATAGCGCGCGCCAGCCCCTCGGCGATCGCGGTCTTTCCGACACCAGGCTCGCCGACGAGGATCGGATTGTTCTTGCGCCGGCGTGTCAGGATCTGGACCACGCGCTCGACCTCCGGCTCGCGGCCGATCAGGGGGTCGATGTCGCCGGCGACGGCACGGGCGTTGAGATCGGTCGCATAGAGCTGGAGGGGATCCCTGTTCGATTCGGTCTCGTCCTCGTCCTCGCTTCCGCTGAACAACTCGTCCGGGAGGGGCTCGTCCGGGGCATTCGAGATTCCGTGCGAGACGTAGTTCAGGACATCGATCTTTTCCACTCCCTCCTGGCGCAGGAACCAGGTCGCATGGGAGTCGGGCACCTCGTAGATCGCCGCGAGAAGATTTCCCTCGTCGACCCGCGTCTGACTCGATCCGTGAGCCTGTGCGATGACGTACTCCAGAAGCCGGCGAAGTGTGATCGTTTCGGTCACGGTGAGATCCGAACCGGATGCCGGCTCGATTCGCGTGTCGAGAAACACCCTGATCCGCTCCGAGAGCTTTGCGGGGTCACCGCCGGAGTTGAGGATGATCTCGGAGCCGCGTTTCGAGCTCGTGATGGCGAGCAGAACGTGCTCGAGCGTCACGTACTCGTGGCGTCGCGACTCGGCTTCGCGTCGCGCGGTCTGAAGGACGGCTTCGAGCTTCTCGAGGTTCAACTCAGAGTCTCTCCATCGTGCAAAGTAAAGGGTACTCCCACTGGCGGGCAAGCTCGGACGTCTCGGCCACCTTCGTCGTCGCGATCTCCCGCGTGTATGTCCCGGCGACGCCGCTGCCCTGGTTGTGAACCTGGAGCATCACCCGGATGGCGACCTGCTCCGGGTGACGAAAGATCTTCATGAGAACGTGAACCACGAACTCCATGGTCGTAAAGTCGTCGTTGTGGAGCACCACCCGGAACATGTCCGGTTCCTCGAGTTTTTCCTCGGTTTTTTCGAGCGTTTCGCTCTCTCGATCGTGAACTGGCGGCAGCACGACGAATTCAACGATCGGAAGGCTGCCTCTGTTCCGGGGAGGGAATGCGTTGGAGGTTGGAGGTTCGAAGTTCGAGGTTGGTTGGGGGTTTGGGGTTCGAGGAACGATGCGGCTGACCGGGAGCGTGAACTATGCAGCCTCAAACCTCCAACCCCAAACCTCAAACTTCCAACCTTCTTCCTCTCATTTCGCGACGCGGAAGCTCGCGTACATGTAGGGGTAGGTCGCGCGGAACCAGTTCCGAAAACTCCGCCGGATCAGGCGCTTCGACGTAGCCTGGGATGCGCCCTTGATCACGTAGTGCTTGTCGTCGAAGAAATCGCTCGAATAAGGGGGGTACGAGGGCATTTCGCGGAATCCGGGGAACGGCTCGAACTTCGACGAGGTCCACTCCCAGCCGTTGCCCACGAGATCATGGATTCCCCAGGCGCTCGCACCCTCGGGGAAGGATCCTGCCGGCATCGGCTCGGTCGACTGGTGGTCGAAGTTGCCATGACGGTGTTCCGGTTCCTGATTGCCCCAGGGGTGCTCCCGCTCCTCTCCGTCAGGTGTCCCGTAGGCTGCCCGATGGAACTCCGCCTCGGTCGGAAGCCGGCACTCCTTCCACTTCGCATAGGCCTCGGCTTCCGCATGGGTGACGAATACCGGCCAGCTTTCCGGCAGCGGATACGCCTCGTGCATCCCGCGCCAGCTCCAGCCTCCGTCGGAAGGAATCCAGAAGTGGGGGTGCGCGATATTCTCGCGGCTCACCCAGTCCCACCCTTCGTCGCTCCAGAGATCCCGGTTCTCGTACCCGCCTGCTTCCATGAACTCGAGGAAGTCGCGATTGGTCACGTTGTATCGGTCGATTCGAAATGCCGGAACGTCGACCCGGTGGAGCTCGAACTCGTTGTCCCAGCCGAATCCGCCCTCCCGATCCCTCCCGAGCGTTGCGTGTCCGGCGGGAATCGTGACCATTTCATGGTGGATCTCGGGACCTTCGAGGACGACTTTCCCCTCCGAGGGCTTCTTCCGGTCCCACGGGAGCTGGTGAAGCATGTACTTGAGCGTCTCGTGGTGCATCAACTCGTGCTCGAGGATCGTGTAGATCGCCTCGCATCGGGCGAGCAGCGGGTTGTCCGGCTCGCAGAACGCCTCCTCGGCGAGCGCGTGGCGAACCGCGGCATCCGCGCGGTTGGAGTAATCCTTCACGCTCTCCAGACGGGGCCAGTTCGCATCCGCCTCGAGCGCTTCCTCTTCGGTCTCAGGGTCGATCCCCCGCTCGAAGAGATCGTCGAGGTCCTCGTCGAGCGGACCGCGCCCGAGCGCCTTCTTCATCAGAGTGTTGTAGTTGAAGGCGGGGAGGTGACCTTCATAGAAGACGATGGGCTGCCTGAGTGCGATGGGACGGTCGTACCATGCATCGGAAATGACAGATTCGAAAAGCTTTTCCGAGAATTGACGACCCTCGTCGAACCGTTCGAGAATCCGATGGCGTTCGCGATGTTCCATGCGCGGCAGTGAAGCCGGATTCGTGCCGTTATTTGAGCGGCTTCTCGGAGCTATCCTATATACTCTTACTCTCTTTGCACCAGTTCTCAGGAGGTCGGACCGCGAATGCCATTCGAAGGACTCTCGAAAATCTGGATGAACGGATCCTTCGTCGACTTCGAGGACGCGAAGGTTCACGTACTCAGCCACGTCGTCCACTATGGCTCCGGTGTCTTCGAGGGGATTCGGTGCTACAACACCGAGCGCGGACCCGAGATCTTCCGCCTCCACGATCACATTCGCCGGCTCTACGACAGTTGCCGCATTTACCGGATGCGGCCGGAACGTTCCATCGAGGATTTCGAGCAGGCCTGCATCGACTCGATCGTCGAGAACGACCTGAAGGATTGCTACATCCGGCCACTGGTCTACCGCGGGTTCAACACCCTCGGCGTCGATCCGCGCAAATGCCCGATTGAAATGATGATTGCCGTCTGGAAGTGGGGCAAATACCTCGGCGAGGATGGGATCGAGAAGGGCGTGGATGTCTGCGTCTCGTCCTGGAACCGAATGGCGCCCAACACCTTCCCGGCGATGGCGAAGTCGACCGCCAACTACATGAACTCCCAGCTCATCCGGATGGAGGCGGGAGTCGATGGTTACGAGGAAGGAATCGCGCTGGCTACCGACGGCTACGTGTCGGAAGGCTCGGGCGAGAACATCTTCATCATACGGGACGGCCGGATCATCACGCCGCCGCTCGGAGCATCAGTGCTGCCGGGAATCACCCGGGATTCGCTGATGACGCTCGCGAAGGAGCGTGGCTACCAGGTCACCGAGTCGCGCGTCCCACGAGAAATGCTCTACATCGCGGACGAGATGTTTTTCACCGGGACGGCTGCCGAGGTCACTCCGATCCGCAGTGTCGATCGAATCCCGGTCGGTAACGGAGCGAGAGGCCCGATCACCGAAGAGCTTCAGACGGCGTTTTTCGACTACCTCAACGGGCGCGTCGAGGACCGGTACGGCTGGATGACCTCCGTGTATGGCCGGAAAGACGCCGCGAAGGATGTCGTCGGCGCGGGTTCGGCCACCGCCTGACTCCCGAAACCAGGCGAAGATCTCGCACGTAAATCCAACAATGAGAGCTTCCGCCGCCCTTGTGCTGTGCCTGACGCTCGCCGTGCCGGCTGCGGCCCAGGAGTCCGGTTCCGAGGATCCTGAGACGGGTGAGGTCGCGGCGGACGAAAGCGTCGCCGGCGAGGAAGCCGAAGGCGAGGACGAAGAAGGGACGACCGGTGACTACTCTCGCGAAGCGCTCTCCCTGATCTTCCTCGAATCCGAGGAGGACGAAGACGGTCCGCCCGAAGAGCCGTTCACCATGCGCTGGCAGGACTGGGCGATCCGGTGGATCCCGCTGATGATGCCGCTCGAGCTCAACGACGGCAGCGGGGGACCGACACTGAATCAGTGGCCGGACGCGATGACGCTCCTTGGAATGGACTATCCGCCGGCGGGAGCCGCCGGGGACGAGTGGTCGCCGCAGGATCTTTCCTGGGGCGAACGACGTTGGCGCTGGCGGATGATCCGGGCGGCCAATCGCGCCAACGCCGCGCAAAACGCCAACTGAGCTTCAAGGAGTACCAGTATTGCGGAATCTGTCGCCCTACAGGGCTTGAGTAGGCGGTAGATCGTACCCGGTCGGAGCTTTTCACTCTTCGCTCTTCACTCTTCACTCTTCTTTCCAAGCATCGCGTTCTGCTCTTCGAGAAGCGAGATGATCCGTTCATTCTGAGCGACGAGCCTCTCCTGCGCGGCACGTGAGCGCTTCATCCAGACCCAGCAGAGAAGACCGATCCCGATCGTGATGAATACGAGCACGGCTCCGAGAATCAGCAGGTTCAAGAGTTGCCGATCCGCTCGAGCTTCGTCTCGAGAGTGGCGATCTTGTGCTCGAGCGCCTCGATTTTCGTTCGCAACGTCGAGATCTCATCGGCCACAGCATCGCGCGCAAGCTCGTGAAGCTTCCCCTCGACCCTCTTCACCTGGTCATCGCGGAAATGCTTCACCTTGTCGACCGACTCACCGAAAACGTCCCTCATGAACTTCTCGAATTCCTTCGTATCCATGGCACGGCTCGGAGCAACCGTCGTGCCTCGTCAGGTTGGAGGTTGGAGGTTTGAGGTTGGAGGAGAGAAGCGGACAAAGCGAAGCGCCGGGTCTGCGGTGGAGATACGAATGGGACATTCCCTCGCTTCCACCCCATCGTCATCCTGAGCCGCCGAAGGACGGCGAAGGATCTGGGCGGGGGCTCATCAAAGAAGTTGACAGTGACCGGCAACGGTGACTCACGACCCGCCTCCAGATTCTTCGCCCGCGCTGCGCCGGGCTCAGATTGACGAGTGTTGTGTTGCGCGACGCGATGGTCATGGACGAATGTTTGCTCTCGAGAACCCACTCCTTCGTCAGTCTGAGCAAGCGACCGACGCCTTGCGACGGTGATTTGGAAATGACACCCGTGAGTGCAGAAAACAACCGAACTCGCGTACTCAAACCAACGTCATCCTGAGCGGGCGGTCGGGCGGGCAGGCGAAGGACCTCGCAGGTTGGGACATCAGACCAAGCGAAGCGCTGCAAAAGGTCGAAGTCCACGCAAATCGTCGTCGTTTCATTACCAGCCGCCGAAGGACGGCAACGGATCCGGGCGGCGGGCGAAGGAGTACCGTTCCGGACATAATCACGCCGTGACTGCCAGCCACTCCCAAGCGATCCGGGAGATCGTCGATCGGATCTATCGTGAGGAATCGCGCCGGATTTTCGCCACGCTGATCCGCCTGATCGGCGACTTCGATCTCGCCGAGGAGGCACTTCACGAAGCCTTCGCAGCGGCGGTGGACAAGTGGTCGAAGGAGGGGGTTCCGGATAACCCGTTCGGCTGGCTCGTTTCGACGGGTCGTTTCAAGGGAATCGACATGCTTCGGCGGATGTCCCGCTTCGAGTCGTCTCCGGAAAAGCTCGAGGCCGCAATCGCTCTCGAAGCCGAGCCCGAAGATCTCGACGAGAAGGAGCTCCGGGATGACCAGCTCCGGCTCATCTTCACCTGTTGTCATCCCGCGCTGCCACCCGCGACCCAGGTGGCGATGACGCTCCGGGAGATGTGCGGGTTGACCACCGAGGAAGTGGCGAGCGCATTTCTGACATCTCCGGCTACGATTGCCCAGCGGATCGTACGCGGCAAGGCGAAGATCCGCGATGCGGGGATCCCCTACCAGGTTCCGTCGCGGACCGACCTTCCGGACCGCCTCGACTCGGTGCTGTCGGTGATCTATCTCGTGTTCAACGAGGGGTACTCTGCGTCTTCCGGAAGCTCCGCGATTCGCCAGGATCTCTCCGCTGAGGCGATTCGACTCGGACGGGTGCTGGTCGAGTTGCTTCCGGATCCGGAGGTGATGGGGCTCCTTGCCCTGATGCTTCTCCATGATGCTCGACGGGAAACCCGGGTCGATGCGGCAGGGGATCTGATTCTCCTCGAGGATCAGGACCGCTCTCGATGGGACCGCCGGAAGATTCTCGCGGGGAACGAGCTGCTTCGTCGAGCGCTCGATTCGCGAAATTTCGGCGTCTACACGATTCAGGCGGCAATTTCGTCGGTCCACGCAGCCGCCGCAACTGCCAGCGAGACCGACTGGAAACAGATCGTCGGGCTCTATGACCTCCTGCTGGAGATCGAGCCGACTCCGATCGGAGAGCTCAATCGTGCCGTGGCCGTGGCGATGCGGGACTCACCCGAAGCCGGCCTCGAGCTGATCGACGCCATTCTCGCCCGGGGAGACCTCGACGACTACCATCTCGCGCACGCCGCACGCGCAGACCTCTTTCGGCGGCTCGGGCGGACGGAGAAGGCGAGGGTTGCCTACGAGCGTGCGCTCGCGCTGGCCGTCCAGGAACCGGAGCGCCGTTTTCTGGCAAAGCGGATTCGGGAGGTTCGCTGAAAAAAATTTTCAATCGATGTCGATTTCGTCCTGCACCGTTCGATTACAGGGTAGAAGCAGAGGAAATCAACTGAGGAGGAAAGCAAATGAAGTTCATCTGCCTGGGATACGCGGACGAGTCGAAATGGAACGAGATGCCTGAAGAGGAAGCGAACGCGTTGATGGAGGAGTGTTTCGCATACGACGATGAGCTGAGAAAGTCGGGGCATTTCCTCGGAGGAGAGGCCCTTCAGCCGGTCGGCAAGGGGGTCACACTGCGCTTCCGCAATCGGAAGGTCGACGTGACGGATGGCCCGTACGCCGAGACGAAGGAGCAGCTCGGTGGCATCCTCCTGCTCGAGGCGCGGGACCTCAACCACGCGATCGCGCTGATGTCGAATCATCCGGGCGTGCGGTTCGGCCCGTTCGAGATCCGTCCGGCCGACGAGACGATCAATGCGCTCATCGCGGTCCGCGATGAGGCGATCCGTGCCTCACACGGGCAGCAACCTCGAGGGTGACGCAGTGAAAGAGAGAACATCCGGAGAAGTATCGAACAAAGGAAGGAGAACTGAAATGAGAGTGATGGTCATGGTCAAGGCAACGAGGAGCTCGGAAGCCGGCGAGATGCCGAGCGAGCAGCTCCTGACGGAGATGGGAAACTACAACGAAGAGCTCTCCAACGCCGGGATTCTACTTGCCGGTGAGGGGCTGCAGCCCAGCAGCAAAGGCGTTCGGGTTCGATTCTCGGGAAAGAACCGGACGGTGACCGACGGTCCGTTTCCGGAGACGAAGGAGCTCGTTGCGGGATTCTGGCTCTGGAAGGTGAGCTCGATGGAGGAAGCGATCGAGTGGGTGAAGCGATGCCCGAATCCGATGATGGAAGACTCCGACATCGAGATTCGACCCCTCTTCGAGATGGAAGACTTCGGCGAGGAATTCACCCCGGAGCTCCGCGAACAGGAAGAAAAGCTGCGGATGCGGATCGACAAGTAACGGAGGCGGATACCCGACCCAGGAAAAAGAGAGATCGAGGAGAGAAAACCAATGGGAGAAATCCGATCAATCACTCCGTGTCTCTGGTTCGATGACCAGGCGGAGGAAGCCGCAAATTTTTACACGGGTATTTTCGAGAATTCGAGAATCGTCAACGTCAGCAGATATACCGCGGCGGGGACCGAGATTCACGGCCGGCCGGAGGGGAGCGTGATGGCGGTCGGGTTCGAGCTGAATGGCCAGCCTTTCAGCGCGATCAACGGTGGTCCTGTCTTCACGTTCAACGAGGCGATCTCGTTTCAGATCGAATGTGAAACGCAGGCAGAGATCGACTATTACTGGGAGAAGCTGTCGGCTGGAGGCGATGAGAATGCGCAACAGTGCGGGTGGCTCAAGGACCGATACGGCCTCTCCTGGCAGGTCTTTCCCCGGCTTCTCACCGAAATGCTCGATGATCCCGATCGTGAAAAGGCGGCTCGCGTCACCGATGTGATGCTTCGAATGAAGAAGATGGACCTCGAGGGTCTGAAGCGAGCCGGTGAAAGCGTATCCTGAAGCGAAGAAGCCGTGATCTGGCGGCCCCGGAGGTGAACCGATCGTGAAGTACATGCTGATGGTGTACGGAGCCGAAGACGCGTGGACGGAAGAGGAGCGCGAACAATGCATGTCCGAGTCGAGAGATCTGTGCCATGAGCTCGACGCCGCGGGCCGATTTCTCGCCGCGTCTCCGCTCCAGTCTGTGAGTACGGCCACGAGCGTGCGAATCCGGGAGGGAAGGCGTCTCGTCACCGACGGACCGTTCGCCGAGACGACCGAGCAGCTCGGTGGCTTCTATCTGGTCGAAGCGGCAGACCTCGACGAGGCGATCGCCATCGCGGAACGGATCCCGGGCGCCTCGGTCGGAACGGTCGAGATTCGTCCGCCCGTGGAACTGTCCGGGCTTCCGGGGATGCAACGGTCGCGCGATCGCCCGCCTGACGAATGAGGTCGATGGCTTAAAATCTGCGGCGTGACGGAGCACTCCGGACGCTGGCGCGCGCTTGCGCTGATCGCTTTCGTCGAGCTGGCGTGCATGTCGCTCTGGTTCGGCGTCTCCTCGGTGACTCCCGCACTTCGCGCGGAGCTCGGCTTCAGCGACGCCGTGGTGTCGTGGCTGACGATCGCCGTTCAGCTCGGATTCGTCGCGGGAACGCTCCTCAGCGCGATTCTCAGCCTTTCCGACGTCATCTCGACCCGACGCCTTCTCTGGTCTTCGGCCATCCTCGGGGCGGTCACGAATGCCTTGTTCGCGCTCGGGCCGGCGGAACCGTCGATCGCGCTGACGCTTCGGTTTCTGACCGGGATGTTCCTTGCCGGAATCTATCCGCCGGGGATGAAGCTGATGGCGACTTGGTTCCGGAGCGGACGAGGTCTCGCGCTCGGTGTCCTCGTCGGCGCGCTGACGCTGGGAAAGGCTTCGCCCTATCTGGTGAATGCGATCGGTGCCGAGTGGCGCACCACGGTCATCGCGGCGTCGGTTTCGTCGGTCGTGGGGGCGCTCGTGATTCTGGGACTCGTTCGTGAAGGGCCGCTCTCGGTCGGTACGGCACCGTTCGATCCGAAACAGTTCGTCACGATTCTCCGGAACAGGGGAGTGCGGCTCGCGAACTTCGGTTACTTCGGTCACATGTGGGAGCTCTACGCGATGTGGACGTGGCTGCCGGTGATGCTGCGGGAGAGCTTCGAGCGGAGCGGATCGCCGAGGTCGCTGGCCGAGATCGGATCGTTTCTCGTGATCGGCAGCGGTGCGGCCGGATGCGTTGTCGCGGGCCTGATCGCCGACCGGGTGGGACGGACCGTCGTGACGTCGGTTGCGATGGTGATCAGCGGTGCGTGCTGTCTGATCGTCGGGTTCCTCTTCGGTGGCTCGCCGGTGCTTCTGCTCATCCTTGCGACGATCTGGGGAGCGACCATCGTCGCGGATTCGGCGCAGTTCTCGGCGTGCGTGACCGAGCTCGGAGACCCGCGTTACATCGGAACCGCGCTGACGCTGCAGACGTGCATCGGGTTTCTCCTGACGACGATCTCGATTGCGCTGGTCCCGGTGCTGGTCGATCTCGTCGGGTGGCGATGGGCGTTCGCGTTCCTGATGCCGGGTCCGCTCCTCGGCACGATCTCGATGCTGCGGCTGCGACGCCTGCCGGAGGCCCGGCAACTCGCAGGTGGGCGGGGCTGACGCTCATCTCGGTTAGCTCGATGAGTGGTGAAGCTACTCGCCGCCGCTCGCCGCGAGGAACTGGTCGAAGTGCGAGATCGTTCATGAAGAGGTGTTGCGGTAAAATCCAAGTATGCAATCCGATTCGGTCTGGACACGTGTGATTCGCCCCGGCGACGATCCTCCGGCGGACGATTGGGCGGACAAGAGCATGTCGGAACGCGTCAATGCCGTATGGCTGCTGACGCGCATCTGCTACGGCTGGGTGGAGGATGGCGATGAGCCGAGACTTCAGAGATCTGTTGTCAGCATTCAACGACCGGAAAGTTGAGTATCTGGTCGTCGGTGCTCACGCTCTCGCCGCCTACGGGCACGTCAGGGCCACGAAGGATCTCGATATCTGGATCCGTGCCGAGTCTTCCAATGCAGCGAGAATCATCGATTCGCTGAGAGACTTCGGTGCCCCGCTTCAGGATCTTTCCGACGACGATCTCGTGACACCAGGCATCGTCTTTCAAATCGGTGTCGATCCGATTCGAATCGATATCATCACCTCCATTGACGGTGTCGAGTTCGAGGCGGCCTGGCCGGCCAGGACCACCGTGAGCCTCTTCGGTCTCGAGGTGCCGATCATCTCCAGGACTGATCTGATTCGAAACAAGAAAGCATCGGGCCGGCTTCAGGATCTCGCCGATGTGGAGAAGCTCGAGAGCCGCCAGTGAACCTGGACGGTTTCTGATCAGGACAGCCGAAGAACGGCATCGGCGAGGCGGGATGCCTGCGCTTCGTCGTGTGTCACCAGAATGACCGTTCGTTTGCCACGACACGAGAGAATCGTGTTCTCGATGCGTTCGGTCGAGACGGCATCGAGCGCGGAGGTCGGTTCGTCCATCAGCAGAATCTCGGGCTGTCCGGCGAGCGTCCGGGCCACCGCGAGCCGTTGCTGCTGGCCAACCGAGAGCTCGGAGGCATCGGCTTTCAGGCGATCGTGCACCTCGTTCCACAGATGCGCGGCTCGGAGACAGTCCTCGACCGTTCCGGCGCCGTCGTGACGGGGAACGATTCCGAGGCGCTTCGCGGCGAAGACGACGTTCTTCGCGATCGATCCCGGAAAAGTGACCGGCTGCTGGAAGACGATGCCGACTCGGCGGCGCAGATCGTCGACGTCGACGCCCCGGCCCCGCACGTTCTCGCCACAGACCCGGACCTCGCCCGAGACGCGAAGATCCGGGGTCAGGTCGATCAGGCGATTGATGCAGCGGAGAAGCGTCGTCTTACCGACTCCGGAGGGACCGAGAACGCATGTGATCCGATGCTTCTCGAACGTCGCATCGAGGTCGGTCAGGATCGGTCGGCCGGTGCGGTCGCTGACCGACAGCCCGAGAATCTCCACCGATGCGTTCAGCCGCTCGTCAGCCACGGCGGGCCTCCTCGTGAATCCGTACGCGAAGTGGAAGCGACATCAGTGATGCGGTCATGACCATCAGAAGCAGCACGCTCGCCGCACCCCACATGCTGACCGAAGCGGCCTGGTCGAAGCTGTCCTGCGCGAGGACGAAAATGTGGTACGGGAGTGCGAGGACCGGACTCTCCCTGATGCCGTGGGGAATCGCGGGACCCGAAAAGATCGCGGCGGTGAACATGATCGGCGCGGTCTCCCCGGCTGCTCGCGCGAGTCCGAGAAGTGTGCCTGAGACGAGACCCCCCGCCGCACGCGGGATCAGGACATCCCGGACGACTTCGCTCTTTCTCAGTCCGAGCCCGTGTGCGGCTTCGATCGTGGTCACGGAGATCGTCTTCAGCTTCTCGATGAACGCAACGGTCAGGGTCGGGAGAATCATGACGGCCAGTACGATCCCGCCGGCGAGCCACGATTTTCCGAGCCCTCCCGCGCGAACGAGCAGGGCCAGCCCGACGAGCCCGAAGATGATCGAGGGAATCCCATTGAGGGACTGAAGAGCGACGTCGAGCAGATTCTTCGCCCTCTCCGACCGGATGTAGAAGACCGAGAGGATGCCCGTTCCCGCTGCGACTGGCACGGCAAGCGCGATCGCCGTTCCCACGAGAATCGCCGTTCCGAGGATGTGTCCCGCGACCCCGCCCGAACTGCCGCTGCCGGTGAGGACGGTCGTGAAGAAGTCGATCCCGAGCGCGCTCCAGCCGCGCACCGCGACGATGATGAGGATCGACGCGAGAGTCGAGACGGTCAGAAGAATTCCGATCGTGCAGACCACGGACAGCATCCGGTCGCGGAACTTTCTCACGCCGCCACCTTCTGGAAGAGCCAGCGACGAACACCGCCCGCGAGGAACGTCAGCGCGATCACCCCTGCGAACAGGATCAGCGCAAGCGCCATCAGCGCCGAGGTGTGCACCGGATCTCCGCTCGCAATGTTGACTTCCGAGCCTCCGAGCTTCGAGGTGATCGTCTGGCCGGGCTGCAGCAGCACGCTGAGATCGAACAGGGAAGAGGGGAGGCGATTGTCGGCACGACCGACCACGAGAAAAACCGCGATCGTCTCGCCCGCCGCCCGACCCAGCGCGAGAAGAACCGCCGCGATGATTCCCGGGAAGGCTCTCGGAAGAATCGCCGCGCCGATCGTCTCAGCGCGCGTCAGTCCGAGTCCCCTGGCAGCTTCCCTCGCCCTGCGGGGAACCGCCGCCAGCGCATCCTCGGAGAACGTCGTCACCGTCGGCAGAATCATGATCGACAGAAGAATGCCGCCGGTCAGGATCGTGTCGCCCTGCGCGATGTTCAAACCGAGGCTCGCCCCGGAGTCGGCGACGAGAGGCCGGAGAAATGCGATTCCGAGGAGGCCATAGACCACCGACGGTACGCCCGCGAGAAGCTCGACCAGAACCTTCAGATGGAGACGGACCCGGCCGTGCGCAATCTCGGAGATGAAAAGCGCGCTGGTCAGCCCGAGTGGAACCGCGATGATGATGGCGATGAGCGAGACGGCTGCAGTGCCGAAGATCATCGCGGCCGCACCCCAACTCTCCTGGCGATAGGCCCAGTCGGCTTCGGTAAGAAACGCGAAGCTTTCCCGTGCGAGGACCGGCCATCCGGTCACCAGGAGATAACCCCCAACAGTCAGCACCGCCGCCAGGGTGACCAGCCCCATGGCGATCGACCAGAGCCGGATCCAATCGAGGGGGCGTTTCATCGAGGGCCATCCGTCCCGGCCGGTTCTGACGGTGCCAGATACCCGTGTTTCGCGACGATCTCACGCCCTCGTTCGGAGAGGGCGAAATCGATCAGCTTCTGTTCCTCGGGATCGGGCGGTCCGTTCGTGATCAGCAGCAGTGGCCTTCGAATGGGGTAAGCGTCCCTTTGGATGGCTTCGTGAGTCGGTTCGACGATCTCGCCGTTCTCTGCAACGATGCCGAGCGCGTCGATGCCGGGAGAGTCCGCGACCCAGGATGCCGACAGTTGCGTGATCGCGCCACCCGTCGTCGCGGCTTTGGTCCGTCCCTCCTCGTTGCCTCCGACCTGGGAGTGCGAGATCGTCGGTGCATCCCCGTCGGGATAGAGCCAGTCGGCGAAGACTTCCCAGGTGCCACGCCCCGGTTCCTTGTCCAGAAACACGATCGGTGAGTCCGGTCCGCCGATCTCCTTCCAGTTGGTGATTTCCTTTTCGTAGATTTCGCGAACCTGCTCGCGTGTGACGTGGCGGACCCTACCGTTCCAGACGTTCTCGTTGACCGCGAGCGCCACGGCATCGATGCCGATGACGAATGCGTGAAAATCGGCATCCGGATATCGCTCACGGTCGGATCTCGAAAGCGGCTTGCTCGACATGCCGATCCCGGCCGAACCGTCGGCGACCCCGGAGATTCCACCCGAAGAACCCCCCTGTGTGTCGACGGTGATCATCATTTGGTTCTCGCGCGTGAGGATGTTCGCGATCTCGGTGACGACCGGGTTGACCGTGGTCGAACCGTTGACGCGGAGAACGTTACGAGGGTTGTGGGCCGAGCCTTCCGGGCTCGAGTCGCCACCGCATGCCGCGACGATGATCGCCGGGATGAATGCTCCGGCGATCCGGGCGACTTTGCGCGCTCGCTTTTTGCGCGCTTCCGACATTCAGCAGCACCCCGCTTCGTCTGTGCAGCAGGCATATCCGACCCGGTCTTCCCCCGGCTCCAGAATCGCGAAAAAGTTCCGATAGGGAGGACGCGACAGCTTCGCGACGGTGTCGGTGCAGATCTCGTAGGGCTCATTGCGGGGAAACTGATGTCCTTCCTCGTCGATGAACGCCTTGCCGGGGCCGAGATAAACGGCGTGATGTCCCTTGAAAACGCAGCCTTCGGTCTTTTCGAACTTCCAGCCGCGTACGGTGATCGAGTAGAAGGGATAACCCTCGACATCCTTCCAGTAGACCTTCTTCAGCACCTCGAGTCCGTAGAAGCCGGCGCGCTCGAGCTCGGCGAGGAACTCCTCTTCGGTGAGCGCACCCACGAGACACTCTCCCCACAGCTGCGGGTTGGTCATCAGATGTGGCGGAACCTTTTTCTCGGAGACGATGTCGGAGATCAGAATCCGGCCGTGGTCCTTCAGAATCCTCCAGATGCCCTCGAAGACGCGTGGTTTGTCGGGGGAGAGATTGACAACGCAGTTGGATGTGACGAGATCGACGCTCCTGTCATCGACGGGGATGTCTTCCAGGAAGCCCTTCCGGAACTCGACTGAGTCGAACCCCAGCGCTTCGGCGACTCTCGGCTTGTTCTCGATCGCCACCGAGAGCATCTGGTCGGTCATGTCGACGCCGATCGCCTTCCCCGTGGCGCCGACGTACTTCGCTGCGATGAAGACGTCGATTCCCGCACCCGACCCAAGGTCGACGACGGTCTCGCCCTCCTGAATGCCGGCAGAGGCCATCGGCGAGCCGCAGCCGTAGAAGCGGTCGAGGACATCCTGCGGAATGTGATCGGTCGAGGACGTATCGTATTTGGTCGGGCAGCAGAGATCAGCCTGAGGTGTCTCGGCCGCTTCGCCGTAGAACTCGCGAACCTTCGCTCGCGGTTTGTCGACGTCGAACGAGAGAACGCAATTCGAGTGGAGCGTCAGAACCGGCTCCTCCGCGAGGGCGCCATCGGCAGTCTCGCAGGAGATTGCGCCGGCGCCCATCGCATGGAGAACGAGAGGTGCGGAGTTTCCCGACTTCAGATTGCGCCGGGCGAGCTTCTCTTCCCCGAGATCGGTCATGACGCGTTCGATCAGGCCGAGCGTGACCGGATAGTAGGGATCCTGCCCCATGAAGTTGCCGGTGAAGCACCACGCATGTTCGAGGTCCCCGCCGCCGGTGAAAAAGCGGAACGGGTCGCTCGTGACGCTGGAGTTCCGTTGAAGAGTCGCGGCTCGCAGCGCGGTGACGATCGGGGAGGTCTCGATCACTTCGGCAAGCGACTGGGTGAGGATGTCTCCGCAGGCGAGAGCCGATTCGTTTGCCAGCGCAGCGGATGGGTAGACCTTGCCGTCGGCGTAAACGCAGAGCGAGTCCCATCCGGCATTTCCGAGGTCGTATTTCACTCCGGGCACTCCATTGACGCGTCGCTTGACGGCTTCGAGGTTGTCGAGCACGGTGTTCTCGGCCCGGGACGCATCGACGACTTTCATCACCGCGGAGAGGAGCGCTTCGTTTTCAGGGAAAAAGCCGTTGCCGGATTCGATGGCGCGTCCTCGTCGATGGCTCCACATCAGGTGCTGGCTGGCCGCCCCGGTATCGCGCACGATCGACGGGATTCTCGGAAGCTCGTCGAGATTCTCCTCGGTGGTCACGGTCGTCAGCGAGGTCTCGAAGCCGAGCTCGGTGAGGATGCGGGCGCCTCGTAGCGCTTTCTCGAAGGTTCCTCTGCCGCGAATCGGGTCGTTGGTCTCGGCGCAGGCTCCGTCGATCGATACCTGGAACTTCACTTTTTCGCGGTCGAGAGTCTCGAGACCCTCCCGGATCGCGCCTGCAAAGAGCGTTGCGTTGGTGAGGATCACGACTTCGAGATCTCGGGTTTCCGTCGCGTGCCGGACGATCGTGGGGAGGTCGCGTCTCATGAATGGCTCGCCGCCCGTGATGAAGAGCCGTTCGAGTCCCATCGAGCACGCGTCATCGATGATTGAGATCAGCTTTTCCTGCGGCAGTCCGCCGATTCCTCGCGGCCCCGAATCGACGAGACAGTGGGCACAGGTGAGGTTGCAGTTGTTGTTGACCTGAAGCCAGAGCTCGCGAAGACCATCAGGCTGGATGAGCTGGTCACGTCCCGGATAGGGAGGGCGTGCAAAGGGCGCGTCCGAGAGCATCCCTGAGCGATCGAGCGCCGTGAGGAACGAGTGAACGTGCAGCCACGACTTCCCCGCCTCGAATCCGGTCTCGCTGGCATGCTTCGCGACGAGCCTCGAGAATGTCACCGGCTGATCGTTCTGCGATCGCTCGATCTCATCGAGCAGGCTGGCACCCGCCGCCTCCACCGCGATCCAGTTCGGAGCTTCGTGATCGACGGCATAGTAAACGTCGCCCTTCGTGAAGCGGTGCAGATTGGGCAGGAACAGCGGCGTGCGTTCGTTGAGAACGGTCATAGACAACCTCCGGATCTGGAATTGGACGACGGACGGGGGAGTGGAACTTCAGCGGCTGGGCGGGCCGCGCAGAACTACGCTGGAGAGGAAGGATTGAAGCGGGATCTGTTGCTGCCCGGTGAGAAAAACGACGGGTGCGAGCGCGGCGCGCAGCTCCGCTGCGAGCGCCCGGAGGGGTCCGGTCGCGTGGCGTATGAACAGATCGAGGGCGTCTGCCAGGCTGTCGATGTCGCTCAGCGGCTCGGTCTCGCGACAGGTTTGGCCGACGAGCTCGAGCTCGCGACGAAGCCAGTCGCCCGCCTCGCTCGTGAAGGTCGGCAGATTCTCCCATCGGACGGCGGTCGCTGAGGGGAAAGCGGCGAGATAGAAGCCACCGTCGGGTGAGCGGCCGAGGACCGCAGCGCTCTGGTTCGTCTCGACCAGATCGCGGGCGTCCTCGATGATCCGTCTGGTGATCTGGGGGACATCGCCGGCGAGAAGGACCACCCTGTCGAACCCTGCCTGTCGGGCGCAGCGGATGGTGAACGCGATCTGGTCCGGCAGCGACCGGCTGGCGGCCGAGAACAATGGGCCTGTCGACCCGGATGTGACGCGCGTGCCGTCGGGTGTGAGATCGGAGGTGAAAAGCTCAGTTCGCGCAATCGAGGCGGCACATCGCTCGACGGCTCGCGAGATCCGTCTGCTGAATCCGCGAGGCAGCGATTTCCGCCGCTCCTCCGAAGACTGGATGTCCCGGAAGAGAAGGATCGCTGTTCGCCTTCCTCGTCTGATCGCGCCCACTTTTTCTCGCCCGGAGTCTATACGATCCGGCGGACGGTGTGATTGCCCTCCTGCCCGGTCAGCTCACTCGGGGCGCTTCCGAGGCGGAATCGGCAGCGGGCCGGTCTCGGGATAACAGGAGAGGGTCTGATAGCTCCCACCCGCCCGGATGGTCAGAACTGCCCCGAGCCCCGGAAGCTCGAGGATCTCTCCGACCATCTCCGCCCTCTCCCGCTCGACCACGGCACGAAGAGCATCTGCGGCACTCTCCCCCTCCTCGCTCTGCGTGGTGATCCGGTTCGATTCGTCCTTCTCAGAAGATTTCAGCGGTACTCTTTCGATTCTGAATTGCATTTGATGCTTCGCCAAACTCCCCCTGAGCGTGCAAGAATCGGGTCTGGTGAATACCCTGCTGGCCGACGATGTTGCGTTTTCACAACTGGAGGATCTGATGAGCCGAGACCCCGACAAGGTGACCGTGGCGAGATTCGAAGAGGAAGGCACGACCGGAGTCTCTCAGGGCGATCTCGGGATCTTTGCCCATCGGTTCGCGGAGGACACGAGCTTCGCGCTCACCTTCGACGACGTCCTGCTCGTGCCGGGCCGCTCTGAGCTTCATCCGAATTTCGTCGAGACAACAACCCGGCTGACCCGCGACATCCATCTGAACATTCCGGTGATCTCCGCCGCGATGGATACGGTAACCGAGGCGCGGCTCGCGATCGCGATGGCACAGCACGGCGGGCTCGGAGTGATTCACAAAAACATGTCGATCGAGCAGCAGGCCGAAGAGGTGGACAAGGTCAAGCGCTCGGAAGCCGGGATGATCGTCGATCCGGTGACGATGCGCCCCGGCCAGCGGATCTCGGAAGCTCTCGAGGTGATGGCGAAATACAAGATCTCCGGCGTACCCGTGACCGACGAGCAGGGCAAGCTCGTCGGAATCCTGACCAACCGGGACCTTCGGTTCGAGACCCGTTTCGATCTTCCGATCTCGGAGCGGATGACGCGAGAGAACCTCGTCACCGTTCCCGTCGGAACGACGCTCGAGCAGGCGCAGGACGTTCTCCATCAGCACCGGATCGAGAAGCTGCTCGTCGTCGACGACGGTGGGGACCTGAAGGGTCTGATCACGGTCAAGGACATCCAGAAGGCGCGGAAGTACCCGAGCGCGGCGAAGGACAGGCTCGGCCGGCTGATCTGTGGCGCCGCCGTCGGTGTCGGGAAGGACGGTCTCGAGCGCGCCGAGGCGCTGATCGCGGCCAAGGCGGACATCATCGTCATCGACTCGAGCCATGCCCACTCGAAGGGAGTCATCGATACCATCGTCGAGTTCCGCAAGCTCCATCCCGACGTTCAGCTGATCGGCGGGAACGTCGCGACCGGAGAGGGGACGCGGGCTCTGATCGAAGCGGGCGTCGACGCCGTCAAGGTCGGGATCGGGCCGGGCTCGATCTGCACCACCCGAGTCGTGGCCGGTGCAGGAGTTCCTCAGCTGACCGCTGTGATGCAGTGCGCACGGGTGGCTGACGAGTTCGACATTCCCGTGATCAGCGACGGCGGTGTGAAGTTTTCCGGCGACGTCGTCAAGGCGCTCGCCGCCGGAGCGAGCACCGTCATGATCGGATCGCTTTTCGCGGGCACGGATGAAGCGCCCGGGGAAACGATCCTCTTCCGGGGAAGAACCTTCAAGGCGTATCGGGGAATGGGTTCGATCGGAGCGATGCAGTCGGGCTCGCGCGACCGCTACTTCCAGGACGAGCAGGACGACGCCACGAAGCTGGTTCCGGAAGGAATCGAAGGGAAGGTTCCGTACAAGGGATCGCTCGGAGCGATGATCCCGCAGCTCATCGGCGGTCTGCGCTCCGGTATGGGACTGACCGGGTCGAAAAACATCGAAGACCTCCGAACGAAGTCGCGATTCGTCCGGATCACGACCGCCGGTCACCGGGAGAGCCACGCGCACGACGTCGTCATCACGAAGGAAGCGCCGAACTACCGGATCGAGAATCCCGATTCGTGAACGGGCGGCGGGCCCGCTTCGTTCTGGTCGAGCCTCAGCACGGCGGCAATGTCGGCGCGGTTGCCCGCGTGATGTGGAATTTCGGGCTCGATGATCTCGCGATCGCCGGCGAAGTTCCGAGCCTCGAGGGAGAAGCGGAATGGTGGGCGACCGGTGGCGGTGAGGTTCTTCGAAACCTCAGGCGATTCGATTCGCTGGAGGACGCGGTCGCCGACTGCCACCTCGTCGTCGGAACGACGGCGGCCCGCGCCCGGGAGATGATGCCCGCGCTGGAGCCGGAAACGCTGGCCGAGGAGGTGCGCAGCCTCGGTGAAGGAGAGCGGGCCGCGATCGTTTTCGGACGGGAGGCGAACGGTCTCACGAGCTCCGAGCTCGCCCTCTGTGGCCGCACGGCGACCATCCCGGCGTCGGCAGAGTTTCCGACGCTCAACATCGCGCAGGCCGCCGGCATCTTCGCCTGGGAGATCTCGAAAAGCGGTGCGACCGAAAGCCGGAGGGAGGGTGAAAAGCGGGCGCCGCACGAGATGGTCGAGCGGCTTCACAGGCGAGGGAAGGAGCTGCTCGAGAGATCGGGATTTCTGAATCCGCAGAACCCGGATGAGATCCATGACGAGCTCCGGCGACTCCTCGCGCGCGCGGACCCGACCGAGCGCGAGGTGATGATCCTGATCGCCGCGGTTCGAAAGCTGTCCTGGTGGGTCGACGGGAGCGACGATTCACCAAATACATGCGGTCCCCTCGGCTCGTGACCCGGGAGCCCAGGTGGACGCGGGTTCCTTTTCTGCGATCGTGACTGGGCGTCGCGACGCGGAGCTCGCCTCGGGAGCCTTCGGGATCGTCAGCAAGCCTACCCATTCCTCGGACCTTGAAACGTTCGTCCCACTTCTCCATCAGGGGTAAAATGATGAGAGGCCCCAAATGCGCGACGGACGGAACTCAAGTCTCAAGAAAGCACTCACATTGGCAGGGGCCATATTGCTCTCAGGAAGCGTAATGAGCGACGCATTCGCGGAACGCCGCCGAGCGGTACGTCGCCCTAGCCCGCCGACGAGTATTGATTATGTGCTTCCCGGCGTCAATGGTCAGAGCGATCTTGCATTCACGAACCACGGGGTAGAGGATGAGACAGTGAAGGCTTGTCTTGTTGCTGAGAACCGTTCTTACAGTTGCCGTTCTCTCACCATCAGTCCTGCGGCTACTGTCCGTACGACCGCGAACACTCTGTTCTTCGATCACGACGGTATGGTCACCCTCGACGCAAGCCCCTCCATCGAGGCGCGCGCTGACGGCACTGTGGCGAAGCGGCTTGAGGAGCTCTTGCAGAACAACGAGTTCGGCAACCTCGCAGGCATGAGCACCAGCACGATCACCCTGGCGACTCTCGAGAAGCCGGTCACGTTCGAAGGAGTCCTGCGGGACGAATTCGGCAGCCCACTCAAACGACAGAACATCACACTCAACGCCTACACACACCAGACCAGCACCATCCAAGACCTCTTCGAGACACCCATCCCAGACCAACTCGTGAGCATCGAACTATTGCCACTAGGCCACAACGACCTCTGGGCACACCTCAACACCCCAGAAGGACGGGTGGAGATGCAAAGCGAGTTCATGGAAGGATGGATCCCAAACGTCAACCCACAGACCACCGCCATCCTAAAGAACAGCACGCGCAAAAACGAGACCCTGGTGGTGCAGTACACGTCATTCCCAGAGAACCAAGATAATCAGGACGTGTTCATCCCGCACAACCAAGTCATCCCGCCACTCCAGACACACACGTTCAACCTACCATTCAGCAAGGGAAGCGCCTTCGTCCAACAGTTCCAACCAATCCACGCATACACCATCACCAATGGAACAATCGTCCCAGCAATGACACCAGCGCAGGCAGCGAACGCAGACTGGGGACTACCCGGCGAGGGAAAAGTACGACACAACATCAGCATCAACGATGTGAACGCGGGAGACACCATCACACTCCTCAACATCATCAACATCCCAATCACCGGAACAGTGACCACAACCAACGACGAAGGAACAACAATACACACACAAGCAGTGAACCTGCCAGTATACGGCAACAACAGCTACACCGCACCAGCAAACGGCAGAATAACACTAGAACTCAACGACAACGACGAGCCGACCGACAGAGTACCAACAGCACTACTCACCGCAACAAACACGCTCGGGACAAAACTACCGTTTAGGTACGAAGCGCCAGAGAAAATCGTAAAGGTGACTGGAGAGGAGTATGTGGCGAAGTGGTTGGACCCCTTGAAGGAACAGCATTTCTTCATCAGCTATGACGAGATGTCTGCCGCCATCAACGGCAGCAGCATCAACAGAAGTTACGTTAATGACATCGTCGATGCCGTATGGGCGGATCCTAGGGTACAAAACGGCTTTGGGACAAAAGAAAACGTTAAACAGTGGTTCTTCAACAGAGTAGACCAGAATCCTGCAAACTCAGAATTCTGCAAATCGGAGAAAGCAACTCAGCAAGCAGGATTTGGCTTGCGAACTCGTGACGGCATCAACTGCGGACCTGTTGATTTCAAGCCTGACGCTCCAAACATTGAAGCGCTCTTTAATACGTGGCGCGAGTTCTACATTAGCGACGTAGAAGGAGACCCAACAAAATATGGTGGATCGCCCTCTGCAGGTCCGGATTTGAACACAAAACCCCCTTGGTATGTCGGACAATAAACCGTTTCTTTTTTAAATAGCGTTTTCTATGACCTTTCGATGGTGGGAAAGAGTTGGAGAATCCTAGTTAGTTCTGCGTTTCTCCTAGTGCTATTATTGTTTCAAGCTCAAGAAGTGAATGCTTGTGATGGAGATGGTATTTGCGAGCCGGGAGAAAGTCTTGACTTTTGCGGTGATTGCACCACTTCGTATTGCACCGATAGCACCTGCGATCCTGGAAAGGGAGAGGATATATGCGGCAGTAGCACACACTGTCCAAGCGACTGTGGTCTCTGTCCTGGAGACACTTGTATCTCCTCAAGCCAGTGCCCACTCGGTTACTCCTGTTGCGGCAACACCTGTACATCTGCCGGCACCACGGAAGCCTGCACCAATGACATGCAGCGCGAGTGCACGGTTAATGGTTGGAGCGCATGCACCTGCATCGATGGCTCCACCCGTCAAGGCTCTTGCCAAACAGGGTTCATCCAGACGTGCACTGGCGGTCAGTGGGGAAGTTGCACATACAACTGCAACCAACAAAACGCATGCGCAAGAGAAAGCTGTCGGTACAGCACGAGCTGCACCGCTGGTCGAACAACGAAGGAAACCGCCTGCAACTACCAACCAGACCCAAGAGGCAACCTTTGCCAAGGCAGCACAAACACCTACTGCGACGGCAACGGCGCCTGCACCCTCGGAGCATGCCTCACGCCACAATTCTGCAAATCGACCCAGCCACCAAACACCTTCCAGAACACGACCGCCTACTGTTCAGGCGCCAACTGCTACCAATGCAACACCGGCCTGCACTGGAACGGCACAGCATGCATCACCTGCGGCAACACCTGCAACACCATAGGAGCGAAACGATGCACCGCAGACCTCAACGCCTACCAAGAATGCAAACAAACACAAGGCTGCACAAACCCACAATGGACCACCATCCAAACCTGCCATCGTTAACGTGCGCCCGTGAAAATCCGCGATGTCAGCACTTCGTCTCATGCGCGAGCCAGTGGGCACCGACCAGAACTTGATCCCCTGGGCAAACGTCTGCCCACGGACACGGGCAACCGGAGATACAATCGGTGATGGTCCGAGGTCGAGTGTGGGTGCGTCAGATAGACCAAAAGGGAAGGTCGCCAACGAGGTGGAGGAGAAGATGGGTGCTGATCTAAAGGCGGATTTACAGATCCCTGATCTTTGGTATGACTTTTACTCTCGGCTGCTACCGGGTGTGTGCTTCGTCGCAGCTCTTCGGATATTTGCAATTCAAATAGTGTCAGCACCGTCGAGTACCGAACTGCTGATCCTAATTTTCTTCGGGTACATTGCTGGGATCGTGACGCAGCCTGTGTCGTCGAGAGTGTCAGGCTGGGTGCAGGACCTGGTTGCATATCTCCGAGGTAAAGAAAAGGACATTGTGTCGATTGTGTCTCGACGATTGGAGAAGGCGGAAGCGGTGAAGGAACGGCAGATTCTGTCGAAGATGCACGGAGAGGTATCATTCTTTCTTCAACTCGGAATGTTCGGCGTGATGTTCGTAACAACGATGGCTACTCAGGGTGCGACGCTGCGGAGTTCCACCATCCTGAGTGCGATAAGCGTTGCTATCGTCGCTTTTTTGTGCGCGTTCGAGGTAGCAGATCGAAGATGCCTCCGTGCGATCAAGGCTGTGGCTCTTTTTTCTCTGGAAGGAGGCGATCTGAATCGACAGCGGGAGAGCAGAGACGAGGAAGGCGACGCGATCGTGTTCGCGATTGTTGCGATTGGCCTGTGGTGTGTTCTTTTGTTTCGCGACGCCTGGGCAGGAGCGATAGCCTGTGTGATCGCGGCGTTGGTATCAATTGTAGCTACAGTGGAAGTCAGTAAAGACCGCGCTACCAATAAGTGAGCGCGCGTGACTAAGCAGCAAGAGGCGCATTTTCGATCCCACGCGGTAGAATCTGCCATCGATGAGCCCGAAAAAGCGCGCGGAGAAACTCCGGAAAGAGATCCAGCGGCACGAGCGGCTGTACTACGTCGAGAACGAGCCGGAGATCAGCGACTACGAATTCGACCAGATGATGCGCGAGCTCATCGCGCTCGAGGAGTCCGATCCTTCACTCCGGACGCCCGACTCGCCGACACAACGGGTCGGGGGTGCGCCGGTCTCGCGCTTCGAGACCGTCCCGATCGATCCGCCGATGCTCTCGATCGAAAACGCCTACTCCCTCGAGGAGCTTCATGAATGGTACGAACGGACCGCCGGCCTCGCTGCGGACGAGCCGATCGATCTCGTATGCGACCTCAAGATCGACGGTGTGTCGATCGATCTGATCTGGGAGGAGGGGATCCTCGTCCGCGCTGCCACTCGTGGCGACGGCCGTCGCGGGGACGACGTGACATCGAACGTTCGGACGATCCGCGAGCTCCCTCTCAGGATCGACCGTCCCGGTCGGTTTCACGCGCGGGGCGAGGTCTATCTCGAGAAGGCGCGGTTCGCGCGGCTCAACGAGGAAAAGGTCGAAGCGGGCGAGCCGCCGCTGAAGAACCCGCGCAACACCGCCGCGGGGGCTCTCAAGCTCCTCGATCCGAAGGAGTCGGCGCGCCGGTGCCTCTCCGCCTTCGTCTACACGATCGTCGACGACAGCAGCGTCGAGGTCCGGTCGCAGGTCGACATGTTCGAGCTGATCGAGAGCACCGGCCTGCCACCAAACCCGCAGTGGCGGCATGCGAGCGATCTCGATGCGGCGATCGAGTTCATCGAGGAATGGCGCGACAGGCGCCACGAGCTTCCCTTCGAGATCGACGGAATCGTCCTGAAAATCAACAGCCTTGCCACTCGCGAGACCCTCGGGCGCACGTCGAAGGCACCGCGGTGGGCGATCGCCTTCAAGTACCCGCCGGAAGCCACCGAGACCATCGTGCGGGAGATCATCGCCCAGGTCGGCCGGACCGGGGCGATCACGCCGGTCGCGATCTTCGACCCGGTCGACATCGGAGGGTCGACGGTTCAGCGCGCCACGCTGCACAACTACGAGGAGGTCGAGCGGAAAGACGTCAGGGTCGGCGACTCGGTGATGGTCGAGAAGGGGGGCGACGTGATTCCGAAGGTCACGGGCGTCATCCTCGACAAGCGGCCGAAAAAGACTCGCGCAATCGTGAGACCCGATCAATGTCCCGTGTGCGGCGAGCCGACCCACCAGTTTGCCGGTGAAGTGGCGATCCGCTGTGTGAATCAGGGATGCCCCGCGATCGTCCGGGAGTCGATCGTTCATTTTGCCTCGAGGAAGGCGATGAACATCGAAGGACTGGGGGAGAAGGTCGTCGACCAGCTTCTCGAAGCCGGGCTGATCACCGACTGGGCCTCGCTCTACGACCTGAAAGCCGAGCAGCTCGTCGATCTGGAGCGGTGGGGCAGGAAGTCCGCGGAGAATCTCATCAGCGAGCTCGAAAAGTCGAAGGTCGCCGAGCTCTCGCGACTCTTCTTCGCGCTCGGTATCCGATTCGTCGGCGAGCGCGTGGCGGGAATCCTCGCGTCGCATTTCCGGTCGGTCGATGCGCTACGTCTGGCGACGGTCGACGAGCTGATTCAGGTGGAGGAAGTGGGCCCGAAGGTCGCCGAGGCCGTGAGGTTCTACTTCACCGTTCCGGCGAACGTCGAAAGACTCGAGAGACTCGAAAACGCAGGCGTCGTCATTCGCTACGAGTCGACTCGGAAAAGCTCGAAGCTCGAAGGGGAGATCATCGTCGTGACCGGAACGCTCGAGCACTTCAGGCGAGACGAGATCGAGAAGCTGATCGAATCGCACGGCGGAAGATCGACCGGGTCCGTCTCGAAAAAGACCACCATGCTCGTCGCGGGTAAAGATGCCGGGTCGAAGCTGGCGAAAGCGAACGAGCTCGGGGTCCCGATCGCCAGCGAAGAGGAGTTTCTCGACCTCATCGGCGAAAAACCGGGTCGGGAGTGAATGGTGTTGCCCAAACCGAAACCCGAGACAACCGGAGCCCCCGTCCAGATCCGTCGCCGTCCTTCGGCGGCTCCTAATGAAACCACCATGAAATTGTTGGACTTCGACCCTTTGCAGCGCTTCGCTTGGTCTGATGTCCCAACCTGCGAGGTCCTTCGCCTGCCCGCCCGACCGCCCGCTCAGGATGACGTCGGTTTGAGTATGCGCAAAGCAAAGGGCTCCCGTTTCCGGGAGCCCTCGTCGCGAACGGATCGTTCCGCGATCAGCGAAATACGACCGGGAGAACGAAATCCGTCGATGCCACGCCGTCGCTCGCGCGCAGCACGATCGTGTCGGAGGTTCCCTTGCGGGTCGAGAACGGATAGATCTGAAGGACGCCACCGTCGCGGAGGCTGATGTCGCCGCTCTCTGTCAGCAGGACGAGCTCGACCTGTTCGCCTTCCGGATCGACGGCGACCACCCGCAGCGTCGTCGGAAATCCGCTGATGGCGATCTCCATCGGCTGATCGAGCACGCCGTCACCATCGGCATCGGCGATGTCGATGACTCCGTCCTCGTTCATGTCGACGCCGAGCAGAGTGACGTCGAAATTCTCGCGAGTCGTGATTCCCCGCGTGAACGACGGGTCATTCGAGAGGTTGTTGATGGTCGTTCCATAGGTGATCACGTCGCCGCTGCGAACTCTCGCGTAGATCACGTCACCGTTCATCGCCGTCAATCCGAGAAAGTTCCTGATTCCGGCGTTGTAATGAAACTGGGTGCCGGCCTCGTATGCCTCGATGCGACTCGCTTCACGGGTCCCGTCGCTTCGGACGAGCGTCCATTCGACTTCCGAATCGGTTGCCGCGTAGATGCCGAAGTTGAAGCGGGCGAGGTCGACGTCGGCGGGACCGGTGATCACGGCGGTCTCACCCGCACGGGAGAGCTCGTCGCTGCGGTATACGGGAATGTCGTGGCCGAATGGGCCGGCGGGGCCTGTGGTGTAAGTGCGGCTGTTGACGATCAGCTTCCGTGCAGCAAAGTCATCGACTTCGATCACGAGCGCACCAGTGACGTTGCTCAGATTCATCTCGGTGCCGACGACGTCCTCGAGGAGAACGGTTCGTCCGGGGCCGACGAGCACGACAATCGATTCCCTCGCGCCTTGCGACGTGTGCAGGGTCACCTCGGCGCTCACCATCGTCGATCCGATGTTGTGAAAGACCAGGTCGCTCTGCCAGCTCGAGCCGAGCGCGCCTTCGGTTGCTCCGGCCACCGGAACGATCAGTTCGGCTGCCGAAGCGCCGAGCGCCATTGCCGAGATCAGTAGAAGGGTTGGAATGGTTCGTTTCATTTGAACATCTCCTTTGCGTCCGGGTTGGTTTGAGTTGCTCGGACTGACAGGAGATACGGACGTTCGCAGTGATGTGTCTACGGCATAAAAGGCGCTTTGGAGCGCGTATTTGTGGGGCGTGGTAATGTTGCGGAGGATCCCGTTCATGATACGGAGCTCGACGGTTTTGCGTTGGTCGGTCGGTCCGAGTGGGATCCGGCCTCGAGGATTTCGATCATGGCGTCGGATGCGGTCCGGCGTCCGCATGAGGCGGAATGGAATCCCGCGGTTTAGTCGACGGTTGGTCGCGTGAAACGTCCATCAGGAGCCACCGATTGAACATCCCCCTGCTTGACCTCAAGCGCCAGTATCAGACGATCCGAGACGAAGTGATGAAAGTCACCGAGGAGGTCTACGAATCCCAGGTCTTCATCCTGGGAAAGAAGGTTTCGGATTTCGAGGACAACTTCGCGAGGTATTGCCAGACTCGGCATGCGGTGGGTGTTTCGTCCGGGACCGATGCGCTGCTCGAGGCGCTGATGGTCGCCGGGGTCGGGCATGGCGACGAAGTGATCGTTCCGGCGTACTCGTTCTTTGCCACTGCGGGCGTCGTTGCTCGGCTCGGGGCGGTGCCGGTATTCGTCGACATCGATCGCGACTCGTTCAATATCGATCCCTCTCTGATCGAGGAACGGATCACCAGCGCGACGAAGGTGATCATGCCGGTGCACCTTTACGGACAGGTCGCCGAGATGGGAGCGATCAGCAGGATCGCGTCGAAGCACGGGCTCGAGATCATTGAGGACGCCGCCCAAGCCGTGGGAGCCGAGCTCGATGGTAAACGAGCAGGCTCGTTCAGCCGCTACGGATGTTTCTCATTCTTTCCGTCAAAGAACCTCGGTGGTTTCGGGGATGGCGGAGCGATCACGACCAGCGACGCGGCAACCTACGAGAAGCTCATCGATTTTCGGGTGCACGGCATGAGGCCGAAGTACTACCACCACAGCGTCGGAGGAAACTTCCGGATCGACGCGCTCCAGGCCGCGATCCTCGACGTGAAGCTGGCAAAACTCGACGCATGGACCGAAGCGAGACAGAAGAACGCGGCAATGTACGATGATCGATTCGCTGAGGCGGCAAATGATGGAAGGATCGTGCTGCCGAAGGTCATCGGGAACAGGCGGCACGTCTACAACCAGTACGTCGTGATGTTCCCCGGCGGCGAAACAGTCCGCGAGCGAGTGAGACAGACTCTTCTGAGCTCGGGAATCGGGTGCGAGATCTACTATCCGCTGACCCTTCCGCAGCAGGAGTGCTTCGCGGATCTCGACCACAGCCGCAGGTCCTTTCCGGTGTCGGAAGCGGCGGCGAAGAGCTCGCTGGCGCTGCCGATCTTCAGCGAGCTGGAAGCCTCGGAGATCGACCGGGTCGCAGAGGTAGTTCTGAAGAGTGAAGGGTGAAGAGTGAAGAGTGAAAAAAAGGCGAGACTCAGTCATCTGCCAGCGGGAGGCGAGCCTCTGGCGAGCCGCGATCCTCGAAACCGAACCTGAAACCCGCAATCATCCAGGCGGGCGGAGTCGCGCGATTATCGCCCTCGTCATCCTGAGCAAATGATCGACGCGTTGCGCCGGTGAAGCGAGGATGAAAACCGGAGCCCGCACAACTCCGCACCCCAAACTCAAACCGACGTCGTCCCGAGCGGGCGGTTGGGTGGGCAAGCGAGGGACCTTGCAGGGTGGGACATCAGGCCAAGCGAAGCGCTGCAAAAGGTCGACGTCCACGCAATTTCGTCGTCGTTTCATTAGGAGCCGCGGAAGGACGGCGAAGGATCTGGGCGGGGCTTTTACCGTCTCCTCTTTTTCTCACTCTTCACTCTTCACTCTTCTTCTTCACGATCGTCCGATCGAGGTAATCCTGAATGCGGACGAGCGTTTCCTCCGTTTCCCACAGTGCCCGCACCTCCATTTCCTCGGGGAGGAGGCATCGAACGCGCTCCATCGTCTCCGCGCGAAGAGTCCGTTTCGTGATCGAGAATCCTCGGGGAGAGAGGTTGCCGAGCCATCTTGCCGCCTCGGTCGCCGCTTCGAGGAGAGTCTCGGAGTCAATCGTCTCGTCGATCAACCCGACGCGCAGCGCTTCTTCCGGAAGGAGCGTACGTCCCGAGTAGAGGATCTCCTGGAGGTTCCCGCGATTGACGCTGGCTCGCATCACCTCGGTAACGAAGGTCGGAAAGGGGACGCCGACGAGAAGCTCGGGAACGCCGATCCGGGCGGTGCCGCTCACCATGAGCCGGTAATCGCAGCACTGAACGAGGACGCATCCGCCGGCGATCGCGTGGCCGTTGACGGCGGCCACGACCGGGCGGTCGAAAGTGTAGAGCTTTTCGAACATCCGAATCAGCGGGCCATAGAACTCCCTGATGTAAGCGACCCCGCCCGCCAGCAGACGGCGCAGATCAACACCCGCGGAAAACGACGAACCGCTGCCGGTCAGAACGACTGCGCTGGTCGACGGCCCGTCGATCTCATCGAAGGTGGCGCTGATCGCGTCGACCAGCTCCAAATCGAGCGCGTTGACCTTGCCGCGATTCATCCGGACGATCGTGATTCCATTGTGAGTTTCGCGTTCGATCATTCTGAGCATCATACGGGCTCGTTCGTTCCCCGGAAATAGACCCATGAGACGGCTCGTTCTTTGTGCGATCGCCCGATCCCGGAATTCGCGGATCGCTGAAGTCTGAAAATCTTTTCAATCAGGAGTTTACGATGTCAGAGAACAAGACCAACGAGCTGATGGCTCGTCATCAGATCACCATCGAGGACCTGCAGGAGCGGAAGCACTCGCTGCATCACCTCCGGAACATCGTTCGATCGGAGAATCTCCCGTTCAACGTGTTCCAGAGCCTGGTCCGGCACCGTCGCTGAGCTCCGGCTCCTGCGATGTCGAGGGAGGCGGCCTTTCGGCCGCCTTTTTTGTGTCTGGTCCGGGGATCACCGATCCGGTCGTCGAGAGGATCCCGATGCCCGACAGGACGACCGCCACACCGATCCACTGGCCGATCCCGAGGTCTTCCCCCAGAAGAGCCCAGCCCCACAGGACGGTCAGCATCGGCTGAACGAGAAGGATCACCGAGGTCTCGAGCGCGGGAAGACGCGGCAGCACCCAGGAGATCAGCAGCCATCCGACCACGGAGGCGGTGACGGCCAGCGCCAACAACCATCCGTGAGCTGGCCAGCTGATCTCCCAGGAGAAGTGACGGTCCGTCGGGATCAGCAGAACCGACGCGACGAGCGCCCCGAAGGTCGCGTCCATCAGCGGACCCACCGGAGGAGCTACGGTCGCGGTGTTCGATACGCGGAAGATCAGAAGGAATGCCGCATAGGTGAGCCCGGTGAGGACGCCGAAGATCGCACCACCCAGCGGGTCGGTGCCCCAGGCGCGTTCGTCGAAGACTCCTGATATCAGAACGACGCCGAAAAAGACGACCGGGACGAATGCGAGCGCCATCCGGTTCGGTCGTTCACGATGGAACAGCCAGGCCGCGAGCGCGACGAACACTACCTGGGTGTTTCCGAGAACCGTCGCGAGTCCCGCGCCGATCATCGCGATCGAGCGGTGCCAGCAGGCGAAGTCGACAGCGAGCGCGACGCCGGCGATCACGGCGATCATCCGTTCACGCCTGGTGCGCTGGTCGCGGTGGCGCCGGAACCAGTAGATGATCATGAGGATCGGCAGCGCATAACCCACCCGGAAGACGGCCGCCGTCGATGGAGAGACTTCCGAAAGCCGGACGAAGACTGCCGAAAATGAGATGGCGACGACGCCGAGGATTGCGGGAAGTCGTTTCATCGAGACGTCCCGCGAGCTGGCGATCCGTTCCGTCGTGCGCCGATTCTCAACCGGCAGCCCCGCGGGCCCTCAGCCGGGAAAGAGCAAAATCTCTGATCGTTCATCACGTTTCCGGCACGCTGAAAGGGGCGGGCTCTTCGGGAGAGGACTCTCCACAAATGGCGGCGACGATTCTGCCGACGTGAACATGGCTCGTTTCGATGAACTCACGGGCTCCCTCGAGCTGTGTTCCGGCCACGGCGGTTCCGGCGATGTAGAGGTCGGGGACGCTCGACTCCATCATTCGGGAATCGACCCGCGGCGCGCGTCCGGGCCCCTCGATGGCGACTCCGGCCTTGCGGAAAAGCTGCGCGTCCTGCTGGTAACCGGTCAGGAGAAGGACGTCGTCGGCCGGACGTTCGAACGTCCTGCCATCGCGCTCGAGCAGCACAGATCCCGGCCGGATCTCGACGACCCGTGTGGAGCCGAGAAAATCGATGAGACCATCACGAATCATCGCCTCGATCTCGGGAAGAAGCCAGGCCTTGACCCTTTCACCGAACTTCTCCCGCCGATGAACGATCGTGACGCGGGCGCCGACTCGCTGACAGCGGATCGCGGCCTCGACGGCCGAGTTTCTCCCTCCGACGATCACAACGTCTCTCCGGAAGTAGTTGTGCGGCTCGGCGAAGTAGTGGCTGACGTGTGGAAGGCTTTCACCGGGGACCTCGATGAGCCGGGGCCCATGCATGTCGCCGATCGCCAAAACCACGCTCGAAGCTCGAAGAACATACTCCTCGACCGGGGTTTCGATCGACACATCGAAGTGATCACCCTGGCGGACGAGTGAGCTCACGCGGTGTCCCGTGAGGATGTCGAGATCGAATTGCTGGACCACGCCGCGAAGATAGGCGAGATACTCCTCGCGGGTCGCCTTGGTCTGGTCGAGGGTCTGGAGGGGAACGCCGGCCAGCGCAATCCGTTCAGGTGACGAATAGAAGTGCGTGCCGGGAGCGTACCAGGCGATCGTCGAGCCGATCTGCTTCGCCTCGACGTGACGGTATTCAATGCCGCGACGTTTCATTGCTACGGCGAGCTCGATCCCGATCGGTCCGGCTCCGACGATGAGGACGTTCGTGGTCCGATCGTTCAAACCAGATCCATCTCCTCGAAGACGAGGTAATGATCGCCCTTCATTCCGAGGCGGCGATAGACCTCCTGAGCGCGCTCGTTACGCCGGTCGACGTAGAGGCGGAGTCCCTTCACTCCTGCGGCGATCGCCTCGGTTTTCACCAGCTCGAACATCGCGCGGAACACGCCGGTACCCCGCGCGATCGAATCGACCCAGACGCTCTGAATCCACCAGATCGGACCATTGCGCCAGTCGCTCCATTCGTATGTGATCAGAACCGACGACACGACGGTGCCGTCGATCTCACCGACATAGTAGGTGCCCCGCGAAGGGTCATCGAACACGGCGAGCACCCCCTTCTCGACCGTCTCGCGGTCGAGATCGATCTCCTCGGTTTCCTTCGCCATGTCGAGCTGGAACTGCACGATGTGCGGAACGTCGTCGCGCTCCGCCTTCCTGATCTCGGCCTCGACCTTCATGTCGGTATCGACCTTTATTCGGCTCCTGCTTCTTTCACGTAGATCTCGAGCCAGCGATCCATCTCCCACAGCATGTGCATGATCGATTCATACGAGCGGTATCCGTGACTTTCATGCGGGAACATGACGAGCCTCGTCGTGGCACCCATACCCTTGAGCGCGTTGTAGAGCCGCTCGCTCTGCATCGGAAAGGTACCCGAATTGTTGTCGGCCTCGCCGTGAATCATCAGCAGAGGTTCGTCGATCTTGTCCGCGTTCATGAAGGGGGACATCGTGAAATAGACATCCGGGGCTTCCCAGAAGGTTCGCTCCTCGGACTGAAAACCGAACGGAGTGAGGGAGCGGTTGTATGCACCGCTTCTGGCGATTCCGGCCGCGAAAACATCCGAGTGGGCGAGAAGGTTCGCCGTCATGAAGGCGCCGTAGGAGTGTCCTCCGACACCGACGCGTTTCGGATCGAGGACACCACGGCGGGCGCCTTCTTCGATCACGGCGTTCGCGTTCATCACGAGCTGTTCGCGGAACGAGTCATTCGGCTCGATCTCACCTTCTCCGACGACCGGCATTGCAGCGTCATCGAAGACGGCGTAGCCGCGAGTGACCCATGGGATCGGGCCCCAGTAGCTGACCGTCTTGAAGCGGTAGGGAGAATCCTGAACCTGCCCCGCGGCGTCGGCATCCTTGTATTCATTCGGATACGCCCAGATGAGCGCGGGCAGTGGTCCGTCCTCTGCCGGGTCATATCCGGGCGGCAGGTAGAGCATCGCGCTCAGTTGCACCCCGTCTTCACGCTCATACGTGATGAACTCCTTCTGGATCCCCTTCAGATCGAGGTAGGGGTGAGGGAACGAGGTGAGAGCACGCAGCCGGCCGGTGCGGAGATTGCGGGCGAAATAGTTCGGGGGGGTGTCGACGGATTCTCTCTGCGTCAGGATCGAAGTTCGCCTCGCGTCGAGAAAATCGATCGGTCTTTCGTAGTGAGGCGCGGAGGATCGGAAGAGCTCTGTGGTCGCTCCACTCCTCCGGTCATAGCGCCTGAGAAACGGGCGATCTCCCTCGGGAGACGCGCCTGCACCGCGTAGAAAGAAGTCATCATCGCTGGCGAGATCAACGACGTCGTACCCTCGCTCATTGGTGGTCATCAGAAGCGAGCCGGGGTCGTTGTATCGGTCCTCGAACGAGTAGTCGAAGATCACCTTTGCCGGGCGATCCGACCTCGAGGGGTCAAACTCGTAGAGCCGCGATTTTCGGTTGCTCCACCACCACTCGGAGATGTATGCCTGATCCTCATCGGCCCATTGGACGCCGCCGAAACGGAGGGGGAGGATGGGACCGGCGACCGGCTGGCCATCGAAAGGCGCCGGAAGCATGTAGAGCCGGTCGCGTTGATCCGCTTCCTTCCGGGCATTGCCTTCGTCGAGTGCTTCCACCCAGTAGAGCGTTGCCGGCGCGTCGCCACGCCACGAAATGCTGCGGATTCCGGTCGGAACCGATCCGAAACCGAGCGGGACTTCCTCCTGAAGCGGAAGGTCGGCGATCTCCTCGATCAGATTTCCGTCCCGATCGATCACCTCGATCCGCCTGGGAAAGCGGTACCACGGAACCAGATAGGAGTATGGCCGATGGATCGATTCAATGAGGATGAAACGTCCGTCCGGGGAGGGGGACGCGTCTATGTAAACGCCCGGTTCGGTCAGCTCTTTGGTGGCACCGTCGAGCCCGATCAGCGCAACTACCGACGTCGTCTGGAAGTCGAAGATCCGCTCGTCATCGGGATTCGAGAGGAGATCTTGCCAGGTACGGGCGGGGGCCGTCTTTCCGATGTTTTCCCGAATCACCGGACCCTCCGGGATCTCGTTTCGCGCCGGCTCGCTCGCTTCGGCCGAGGAGCGGAGTCGCACGAGAATCGACCCGGAATCGGGCATCCAGGCGAACGGAGACCCCGAGAAGACATCGACGACTCGGCGAGTCCCGAGACGGCTGGCACGCGCGTTTACCGCGTTCAGGGTCCAGATCTCGACCGCGTCTTCCGCGTCGATCGTGAAGGCCACCTGGCTGCTGTCGGGAGACCAGGCGGCGTTTCTGATGCGCGAGTCGTCGGGGATTCCGGTGACGCGCCGCTCGGTCCCGGTTTCCACATCGACGAGCCGAAGTCCCTTGTAGGAGCGGTCGCGACTCGGTCCCTGATTTCTCGGGTTGATGCGGATGCCGGCGAGTCGAAGCTCGGGGGCCGCAAGCGCCGAGATCGGATCGAGACTCGGTCGTTCCATCAGAAGGAGCGTCCGGGAGTCGGGACTGAGCTGGACGATCGGCGTCAGCGGAGCGTCGACGAGCCGCGCCAGCTCCTCCGGAGGCTTCATGTAGCCGTCGGCCGCGAGGAGCGGAGTGCCGGTAAAAATGAATGCGACCAGCAGAACCATTCGGATGCGGATACTCATTGATCTTTCCTTCATGCGCAGATTCTATACGCCGCCCTTCCGAATGTTCGTGTCGAACGATGATCAGGCTGCTATTCTCAGCCTGCAATGAGCAGACGGATCGCGATGTGGTCGGGGCCGCGGAACATTTCAACCGCAATGATGCGCTCGTTCGGCGCGCGCTCCGATACTCATGTGACCGACGAACCGTTCTATGCGACCTACCTCAGAAATACCGATGTCGATCATCCGGGGAGAGACGAGATCCTCGAGGCGTATCCGGAAGATTGGAAGTCGGTGGCGCGATGGCTGACCGGTCCGGTTCCGCAAGGGAAAGCGATCTGGTATCAAAAGCATATGACGCATCACATCCTCCCCGGAATGGAGAGAGAGTGGATGGACGAGCTCGATCACGCCTTTCTCATTCGCGATCCTGCGGCCGTCATCGCGTCGTTCTCGAAGGTGATCCCTGATCCGGACGAATCGGACATCGGTCTCGAGCAGCAGGTCGAGATCTTCGAAGGGGTACGGAGTCGCGCGGGCCGGATCCCGCCGGTGATCGATGCCGACGATGTTCTGGCTGATCCGGAGGGAGTGCTCCGGCTGCTGTGCCGTGCCCTGGAGATCGAGTTCGAACCGTCGATGCTGCGATGGGAACCGGGACCGCGACCGACCGACGGGATCTGGGCGAAGTACTGGTACGAGAGCGTCAACCAGTCCACCGGGTTCCAGCCGGCGAGGAACCGGACGATCGAGCTTTCACCCTCGCTCCGCGAGCTCGAAGCCACGTGCCGGCCGTATTACGAGACAATGGCGGCGCAGAGACTCGGAGTCTGACCGGGGAACCGACCACGATGCTGCAACGCTTCGACGAGAGAAACCGCGATCTTCTGATCAATGTCAACGGCCGTCTCGAGCATCGGGAGAAGGCCAGGATCAGCCCGTTCGACAGCGCGGTTCAGGGCGGCGACGCCGTATGGGAAGGCCTCCGGCTTTACGAGGGATGCATCTTTGCCCTCGAGGAGCATCTCGCGCGTCTCCGCTCCTCGGCGAAAGCGCTCGCTTTCACGGAGATCCCGGATGATGCGCACCTGACCGCCGAGATCACTCGAACGCTCGAGGCCAACCGGATGTGGGACGGCGTTCACATCCGTCTTACCCTGACGCGCGGGGAAAAGATCACGTCGGGGATGGATCCGCGCCTCAATCAGTCGGGTCCCACCCTGATCGTTCTCGCCGAGTACAAGCCGCCCGTCTACGAGCGAGACGGACTGAAGCTCATTACGAGCTCGGTCCGGCGCTTTCCTCCCGACTGCCTCGATCCGAAGATTCATCACGCGAATCTGCTGCAGTCGATTCTCGCGAAAATCGAGGCGAATGCCGCCGGCGCGGACGACGCGGTCATGCTCGACTTGCGCGGCTTCGTGGCGGAGACGAATGCTACACACCTCTTTCTGACGAATCGAGGTGTCGTGAAGACCTCCAGAACCGTCGCGTGTCCGGAGGGAATCACACGAGCTACGGTGCTGCGGCTCTGCGGCGAGAATTCAATCGACCATCTGGTCGAGGATCTGTCGCTGGCCGAGCTCTATCGAGCCGACGAGGTGTTCTGCACCGGGACGATGGGCGAGCTCGCGGCGGTCACGGAAATCGATGGACGCACAATCGGCGAGGGAAAGCCCGGTCCGATGACGGAACGGTTCTCCCGTCTTTACGCCGAAGAGGTGTCGCGATCAGGCACGAAAGTCGTCGAGAAGAGCGGGGCGTGAACACTGAAAGGCTGCGATCCGGGAGAGGCGGGGATCAGAGGCTCCGCCGGCGGATTTTCCTCCAGCTTCTTCAGCCAGCGGAACGTCGGAATCTCCGTTGATGCTTCGGGACGATCAGATCCGGGGGCACCACAATTGCTTCACCCAAGGCACCACAATTGCTTCTTTGGCGGTCATGGTCAAGACACGCACCTCTGAAGGAAGCGTTCGACTGGGAATCGAGCCGGAGCTTTTCGCACGTCCTGGCGACCACGTCGCCTATCTCTGGGAAAACGACGCGGAGTTCGAACGGGGAGTCAGATTTCTCGATGTGGGACTGAAAGAGGGAGACGCGTGCGTCGTTTTCGGCCACGAAGAGGCAAACGAAAAGGTTCTCGCGATCCTGCGCAGGAAGATCGACGTCGACACCGCTCTGGAGCACGGCAATCTCGTCGTGATCGGAGGGGAATCCGCGGGCGAGGCTACTCTCGATAACATCGGACGCCAGTTCAAACGCCTCCTCGATCAGGGGGCGAAGTCAGTCCGACTTCTCGGCAACCTCGGCTGGGGCCGGAGTGGCTGGCCTACCGATACCGACATGCTCGCTTTCGAAAGCAAGGTCACGGGCGCGATCCGCGACCTCCCCTGTGTCGTTGTATGCATGTACGATGTCCGTTCTCTGTCGGGTCAGATCGTCGTCCATGGCGCTTTCGAAACTCACCCGCTGACCTTCTGCCGCAACGTCCTGCGCGAGAATCCCCATCACGTCCCGATCGAAGAGTTCCTCGCATCTCTGAAACCGTAGCCTCGCCGGTAGGGTTCGCCGCCGAGGCGTCCAGATCCCACCCGATCCAGCCGTGTGCCGCGTCTCCCCGGGTGCGAGGTGCGCCGCCGGGCTGCCCGGTCATCTTCTGCTCCCGTCCGGGTACATGTCCGGCTCGGCAGGAGGAGCGGGGATGACGAGCTCGGTCGGCGGATTCTCCTCGAGCTCGTTCAGCAGGTACTCGAGCGCGGTATCGAGAGACGGATCGATTCCCTGCGCCTCCAGATCGGGACGGTCGACGACTTCGATGTCGGGAGCGACGCCCGTATTCTCGACGGCCCAGTAACCTTCAGGATCGAGAAAGCGGAACGTCGGTACCAGCACGCCGCCGCCATCCATCAGTTGAGGATTGCCCGAGATCCCGATCAGGCCTCCCCAGGTTCTCGTTCCGATGACCGGGCCGAGCCCGCGCTTGCGGAAGTAGTAGGGGAATGCGTCGCCGCCGGAGGAAGAGTACCCGTTGACGAGGACGGCTTTCGGACCCGTGTGCGCGAAGCCGGGCGTCATGAATGGCTCGATGTCGCGTCGGACCCAGTAGCTGAGCACCGGGCGCTCGAGCAGCTCGATCATCTGCGCAGGGATGAACCCGCCGCCGTTGTAGCGGGCATCGAGGACGAGGGCATCCTTGCGTGCCTGCGGATAGAAGTACTTGAAGAGCTCCCGGGTACCTTCGACGGCGGTATTGGGAAGATGGATGTAGCCGATCCGTCCGTTCGATTGCTCGTCGACGTAGCGGCGCCGGCCCTGGACCCAGTCGAGATAGCGGAGATTCGTTTCGTGAGCGATCGGGCGTACCTGTTCGGTTCGTGCGCCGGCCGGCGACGGGCGTGAGGACACCTCGAGCGCGACGACCCGATCGGCCGTGTGCCGCATCAGCTCGTAGAAGTTCTTCACCGTCCGGGTGGAAACTCCGTCAACCGCGATGATGTAGTCGCCCTCATTGACGTCGACCCCCGGCTCGGTCAGCGGCGAGCGGAAATCCGCCTGCCAGTTCTCGCCCGGGAAGATCTTCTCGATGCGGAAGTAGCCGGAAGGGTCGGCGACGATCTCGGCTCCGAGCAGACCGTGATCGGTTCGATCGATGGCATCGGAGGGCGCGCTCTGCACATAAACATGTCCGGCATTCAGCTCGCCCCCGAGCTCACCGAGGATGTAGTCGAGGTCTGACCGGTGAGCGATGTGGGAAACGAGCGGCTCGTATTTGTCGTACATCGCTTCCCAGTCGACGCCGTGCATGTTCTCGTCGTAGAACCAGTCGCGGAACGTCCGCCAGGCGTCGCGATACTCCTGTCGCCATTCGAGTCTCGGATCGGTCATCGTTTCGAGCTCATCGAGCTCGAGCCTCCCATCGGCAGACTTCTGTCCCGGCGCCATCGCGACGATTCCGTAGTTCGGACCCGCTCGGTAGAGGACCTTCTGCCCGTCACGCGAAATCTCGTACGCCTGAATGCCCTCGAGGATCGTCTCTTCTTTTCGCACGTCGATGTCGTAACGCTTCAGAGCGCCACCCTGAATGTAGACTGGCCCTTTGGTCGTCGCGGAGAGAGCGCGATAGTTGGAGGGGGAGCCGGGGATGGCGCGGACCCGATTCTCGAATCCATCGGGATCGATCCGGACCGGTTTCGGCGCGCCAGCCGGGGGATCGGGCTCTTCATCGGATTCCTCGGAATCATCCTGCTCGTCGCCCGTCACCGGCTCCTCGTCGCTCTCGGGGAGCAGAAGCGCCGGCCCGTCCTTGGCGAGCACGCCGACGTAGACCCGCCGCGCGTCGGTGAAGAGGTAAGTGAACTCGTAATCGCTGAACGTCAGATTGAAGTCCCGGTTCGACAGGAAGTAGAGATATCGCCCTTCGGGATCGAAGACGGGATTTGCTTCGTCGGTGTCCTCGCTCGTGAGGCGGTGCTTCGTGCCGGCGGCGATCGAGTAAACCCAGACGCTCGAGAGCGTGTTTTCCGACTCGTTGGTCCATGTCAGCCAGCGGCTGTCCCCCGACCACTGGTAGTCGGTGATGTCGGAAAAGCGACCCATGTCGATCTCGATGGTTCGCCCCGTCGCCGTGTCGAGAACTTTCAGACGAGCACGTCTGTCGGAGTAGGCGATCCGGCGTCCATCCGGCGACCACATCGGGGCGTACCGCCAGGTGTCCCCGTCACGGGTCAGCTGTTTTTCCTCGCCGGAACCGTCCGCCGGTCGGGTCCAGATCTCATACTCGCCGGAGCGGTCGCTGAGATAGATGATCGTTGATCCGTCGGGCGACCACGAGGGGGAGTGTTCGCGGACGCCGGGTGTCCGGGTGAGGATTCGCGGTTCCCCCTTCTCGGCGGGAACCGTGAAGATTTCCCCTCGTGCCTCGACGACGGCACGCACTCCTGTCGGAGAGGGGGAGACGCTCTGGATTCGATCGCCGACGTCGACCACGCGCGGGAGAGTCGCCTCGAAATCACCGCGCAGGCGAATCGGGATGATCTCGTCGGTGCCGGATCGAACGTCGTACTTTCGAAGGTAGCCACCGTTTTCGTAGACGATCTGGTCAGGTCCGGCGCTGGGCCAGAGCGCGTCCCATGTGTCGTGATGCGTGACCTGAGTTTCGCCTCCGTCGGCCTCCGAGGACCAGAGATTGAGATGGCCATCACGATCGGAAGTGAAGTAAATCCGATTCCGAACCCACACGGGCTGGTTGTCGGTGGCGGGGCTCGAGGTCACCTGACGGACGGTCGAGCTCGGGATGTCCCATACCCAGACATCCTGTGCACGTCCGCCGCGATACCGCTTCCACGTCCGATACTCGCGCTCGATCGGCGTATAAACCACCTGGGTGCCATCGGGAGAGTACATCCCGCCGCTCCCCTGAGGGATCTCGAGGGGCGCCTCCATCCCGCCATCGAAATCAATCGTGTAGTGCCGGCGCATCCGCTCACCCCAGGGGAGTCGATGCGCAAGGAAAAGGATCGACTTGCCGTCGGGAGCCCAGTCGAGCACCTGATAGTCGAAGCCTCCTCGGGGAGGAAGGTTGCCGATGTCGTTATAGAAGGTCAGCTGTCTGGGTGTTCCACCAGCTGTCGGCATCACGTAAATCTGACGTGTTCCGTCGTACTGCGCGCTGAACGCGATCCATCGTCCGTCGGGCGAGAACTTCGGAAAAAGCTCCAGACCGGCGTGAGAAGTCAGCCTCGTGGCAACGCCCCCTGACGAGGCTGCCAGCCAGATGTCTCCGCCGTTCACGAATGTGACCATTTCCTCATGAATATCGGGAAAGCGGAGGAGTCGCGCAAGTTCGCCGTCCTGTGCATGGGCCGCGGCGGTGATTGCGATCGATGCGAGGAGAAGGGAAACGGTACGGATGGTTTTCATGGGCTCTCCTGAGAGGTCTGTTCGGCGGCGCTAACGATAACAGACGGCGAAGAGTCGAGATCGGGAGCTCGGGTCGTCGAAGGGGGCCCGTTGAGTCCCGAGTTGGGGCGGCGCGAGGTGTCTCGAGGCGCCCGCACATCTGCCGGTCATACCGAATATCATTCAGCAGGGTGATTCACTTCTACCATGTGTCGAAGCGGTTCGATCGGTACCGGACGGCGCTGAGCGACGTCAGCTTCCAGCTCGACAAGGGAGAGTTCGCGTTTCTGACGGGACCGAGCGGCGCGGGAAAATCGACACTTCTGAAGCTCATTCTGAAGCAGTTCGATCCGACCGAGGGGCAGATCATCGTCAACGGTCGCAATCTGGCGACGGTCAAAGGACGCTCGCTGCCGTTCTTTCGACGAGGAATCGGCATGGTGTTCCAGGACTTCAAGCTGATCGACAGGATGAGCGTGTTCGAGAATCTTGCGTTCGTCATGACGGTGATCGGTGTTCCGCGGAAGGAACAACGGGAACGGGCATACCGGGTGCTGCGGCAGGTAGGGCTGCAGCATCGGCTGAACGCGCTTCCGCAGCAGCTCTCGGGCGGCGAGCAGCAGCGCGTCGCGCTCGCGAGAGCCCTCGTCAATGACCCGGAAGTTCTCATCGCGGACGAGCCGACGGGAAACCTCGATCCGGAGCTCTCGCGCGAGATCATCGAGATTTTCGTCGAGGCGAATCTGCGAGGTTCCACGATACTCGTGGCGACGCACGACCCTTCCCTGATCCGTCACACGGGACGAAGACAGTTGCGGCTCGACGACGGGCATCTGGTCGAGCAACGGACGACGAGAAGAGAGCCCGCGCAGGAGCAGCAGAGCCCGTTCATGGCGGATCGTTGAATCATGCCGTTGGAACGGGAGAAAAGCTCGGGCGCGCTCGGATCGTTGCGCTGGATGATCGCCGAGGCGATGAGGCGGCTGTGGCTGTCGAAACGAAATACGATCGCTGCAACGGGGATGATCGCCGTGGCGCTGACGCTTCTGGGCCTCTTCCTTCTCGTGGCGGAAAATCTCGGCCGGGCAGTCGAGCGGCAGACGGGCGCGACCCAGATCACGGTGTACCTCGAGCCCCAGGCCTCGGCCGCCGAGCAGGCTGCCGTGCGCGCGCTGCTGAGCTCGACTCGTGAGACTTCCCGGTTCACCTTCGTGTCACCGGAGCAGGCGAGTGAGCGGTTCCGCGAATCCTTTCCGCAGCTCGCCGCGCTGAGCGCGGAGCTCGATGAGAATCCGTTTCCCGGATCCTTCGAAGTGGTGATTCCGGAGGAATGGATCGATTCACGCGGCTACTACGAGCAGATGGCGGCGCTCCAGCAGCAACCGGGGGTGGATGAGGTGCAGCTCAACTGGGAGTGGATCGCGCGGCTCCGCAGCCTTGTGCGGACGATCCGAGTGGTCGGGCTCGTATTCGGCCTCGCGCTGAGTATCGCCGCAGCGTTCATGATCGCCAACGTGATCCGGCTGACGATCGTTCTCTATCGTCAGGAGATCGGGATCATGCGACTGGTCGGTGCGACCGAGACGATGGTTCGCGTTCCTTTTCTCATCGAGGGTCTGATTCAGGGGTTGCTCGGCGGTGCTCTGGCCGTGGCGATCCTGGCGTTGCTGTTTCATTTCGGCCCGGCGTGGCTCGATCCGGAGGGCGCTCTGCTGCTGGCTCCGCTGTTCTCGACCTTCCTGCCGCCACTCGTGATCGGCGCGATGCTCGCCGCCGGAAGCGCCGCCGGGCTGGCCGGGAGCTGGGCCGCCGTGAGCAAGAGAGAAGAGTGAAGAGAGAAGAGTGAAGAGTGAAAGGGGGTCGCCGGGAGGCGAGTCCCGGTGATGAGGGACATCGCGCAAGTTCGCAAAGGTGCGGCTCGGCTGGCGCCTCGCCCCGCCACCGAGTCTGGTCTTTCTTTCACTCTTCACTCTTCTTTCACTCTTCACTCTTCACCCTTCACTCCTCCTCCCCGTATACTCGACGGGATGGCGAAAAAGTCGGATCAACTGTTCGAACGCGCGCAGAAGGTGATTCCCGGAGGGGTGAACTCACCGATTCGCGCCTTCAAAGCTCTCAACGGCACCCCTCATTTCATCGAAACGGGGCAGGGCTCGAGATTCTTCGATGCAGACAAGCTCCAGCTGATCGACTGTATCGGCGCCTGGGGGGCGATGATCCTCGGGCATGCCCACCGATACGTCGTCGAAGCGGTGAAGAAAGCCGCGGTTCGCGGATTCGCTTATGGCGCTCCGACCGAATCGGAGATCGAGCTCGCGGAGATGATCGTCGGTGCGGTCCCTTCGGTCGAGATGGTCCGGCTCGTAAACTCCGGCACCGAGGCGACCATGAGCGCGATTCGTCTCGCGCGCGGGATTACGGGGCGGTCGAAGATCCTCAAGTTCGACGGGTGCTACTACGGTCATCTCGATTCGCTCCTTCTGAAGTCGAGCGAAGGTGATGACATGCGAGGTTTGCCGGACTCGGCGGGGATTCCGCCGGAATTCGCGGAGCTCGCAGTGTCGGTTCCCTTCAACGATCCCGAGCAGGTGGGCCGCGCGTTCGATCGATTCGGAGATCAGCTGGCCGCGGTCATCGTAGAGCCGGTCGCCGGGAACATGGGTTGTGTTCCTCCACAGCCGGGGTTCCTCGAGAAGCTTCGCTCGGTCTGCGATGGGAAAAATACTCTCCTGATCTTCGACGAGAGCACCACGGGATTCCGTGTTTCGTGGGGAGGTGCCCAGGAGCTGTATGGGGTCCAACCGGATCTCACAATACTCGGGAAGATCATCGGCGGCGGGCTGCCGATCGGAGCCTATGGCGGCCGAAACGATCTGATGAACCATGTTGCTCCGGTGGGGGACGTCTATCAGGCCGGGACCCTCTCCGGGAACGGACTCTCGGTTGCCGCCGGCATCTCGACCTTGAGCATCCTGAAAAACGGGCCGGTCTACCGGGATCTCGAGCAGCGTTCGAAGGAGTTCGAGGAAACCGTCCTCAAGCTCGCCGAAAACTACGGGATTCCGATCCGCCTGAACCGCGTCGGCTCGATGTGGACGATGTTCTTCGCCGAAGAGCCGGTGACCGACCTCGTGAGCGCGAGAAAGTCCAATCTCAAGTTCTTCGACCGCTTTTTCCAGCTGATGCTCGGCGAGGGAGTTCATCTGCCGTCGTCCCAGTTCGAGAGCGCATTCTTCTCGTCGGCGCATGCTCGGAAGGACATTCAGCAGATCTGCGAACGGATCAATCTCGTCTTCAAGCGAATGTCGAAGGAGTTCGAAGACGACCTGATGCGCTGGTGAAGCCTGTTGGAATCTCCTGGGGCCTCTCCTAGTTTGCCAATTCGAGATGCGAGTCAAAGCCTTCCTTACAGCTTTGCTGATGCTGATCGCCCTCCCGGGCCTCGGTCTGGGCGAGATGTGCGGCGAGCAGAGTTGCTGCGAGGCACCGATGGTGGGCTCGCCGATGGACTGCTGCACGATTGGACAGGCTCCCGAGCCAGTCGCTTCCAGTAGCGTCACGACGTTGTCTGCAAAGACACCGGCGAGCAAGATGCTCATCTCCCGATCAGAAGCAAGCCCGGCAGAGTCAGGACCGCGGGTCGTTCAAGCCGCCGTACTACCTGGTGAATCTGCCTCTCCCCCCTCCTGTCGCGAGCGTCTCGCGGTACTCTCGATTCTCCTGATCTGATCGCCCCTGCGGTCCCGGCCCCATTAAACGGGATCGGTGTATTTCTTCCACGGAGAGAAGGGAACAGTCGATGCGACTGCCCTAAAAGACAGCAGGGGAATCATGAAAAGATCAGTTATGGCAGCGGCCCTCGTGGCCCTGATTGCCATCTTCACAACGGCGGAGGCCCAGCAGGCGGTCTTCGATCCGGACATGCTGGCGACGCGGGACATTCTCGAGCGAAATGAGCTCGTGCTTTCCGTGCTGCAACGGAATCCGGATATCGAAGCCGCGCGGCAGGCGCTCCGTGCCGCCGAGCAAAGGATCATTCAGGCCGGGGCCCTCGATGACCCAATGCTGATGAGCTCCATCGCTCCTCTCAGTATCGGGGGCAGTGATCGGTTCGGTGCGAGGATCGAGGGACGACAGCGTCTTCCTTTTCCAGGAAAACGAAAACTTCGTACCGACATCGCACGCGCCAAGTCAGCCGTCGCACAGAATGATCTGGAATCCCTCCGTCTCCAGCTCGCGCTGATCACCTCGACGCTCTACGACGAGTACTACCTGGTCGAGCGGTCGCTGGAGATCACCAGGGAGCACATCGCGCTCCTGGGGGAGCTGAAAGAGAGTGCGGAAGCACAGTATGTCGTCGGCCGGGCATCGCAGCAGGACCCGCTTCAGGCCGAAGTCGAGCTGACTCATCTCGTGCACCAGGAGATCATCCTCGCCACCGATCGTAGAGAGATCATTGCGCGGCTCAATGAGCTTCTTCATCGCGCACCCGCCGCCGATCTTCCTTCTCCGCCTCGACAGCTCCTCGCTTCCGAGATTGAAATTCCGGACAGAGAGATGCTGCAGGCGTTGGCGCTGGAGCGGCAGCCGGTGCTCGAAGCCGCGTCTGCGCGCCTGGAGGCGGAACGGGCCGGTATCGAGCTGGCGCGGCTCGACTTCTATCCCGACTTCGATCTGATGGGCTCCTACAACTCGATGTGGATGAGCACCGAACACCAGTACATGGTGGGAGTGGGCATCAACCTCCCGGTGTGGCGCGAGAAGCGGCGCGCTGCCGTGCGCGAAGCCGAGGCGGAGGCCGAGAGCGTCGAGAATGAGATCGCGAGCATCAAGGACGAGATCATGAGTGAAGTGGAACGGGCCTGGCTGGAAATCGCTGAGGCCCGCCACGTCATAGAGCTCTACTCAGATCGGCTGCTGCCTGCTGCTCGCGATCAGGTCGCAGCGGCCCATGCCGGATTCATTGCGGACCGAAACAGCTTCGTCGCCGTCGTCGAAGCGGAAAAAAACCTGCGGAGCGTCGAGCTCCGATACGAAGAGGCGATCGCAGCGTTGATGACAGCCACCTCGCGCCTCGAGAGAGCCGTCGGCCTCCAACCTACGGAGCTGACGAGGGAGATCACCCATGAAACTGAATGAAAAATATCAGGAGCTCTCGCCGCACGCGAGAAGAGTCACGATCGCGATCGTTTCGGTCCTGGCTCTGGCCATCGCTCTCGTGTTGTTCGCAAAACCACTCGTCTCGTGGTTCAGCCTCGAGCCGATGGGAGATGAGGCATCGGAAGCGACCGAAGTCCGTGCGGGAGATTTCTCCGTCGACGCCGCATTGCGGCCTGATCCACCTCGCCAGAAGGGAAACACAATGCTTCTGACGATCCTCGATCCGGAACAGAAGCCGGTGGAGGATGCCGAGGTCGAGGTCACGTATCTGATGCCGGCGATGGGCGCGATGGCTGAAATGCGTGGCGAGGCCGATGTCCGGGAGAAGGGCGACGGCCGGTACGAAGCGGCGTTCGATCTGCCGATGGGTGGCTCCTGGACGCTGACGGTCGATATCCGCTCTGAAGCGGGGGCGGGTCAGGCCCGTTATAACCTAACGGTAGGCACCGCCGGCCTCGTCGCGCTTGATGGAGCCGGGGGAGCGTCGAACGGTCCCACGTTCACCTTCCCTGCGGAAACACTCGAGGAGTTGCGACGAGCGTTTGCGTCGTATGAGAAGGCGCGGGCACTCCTGGCGGCCGACCGCATTGGCGGAGTCGCCCTCCATGCCGACTCGATTGCACGAGCTCTCGAGCGGGCCGGTCAGACCACCCCGGGATCAGCTTCCGAGGTGAGCCAGTGCCTCGCGGACGGAGCGATTGCCGCGAACCGTCTGGCCGCGGCCTCGACGATCGATGAGGCGCGAGCGCAGTTCGCTGAGCTGAGTCGATTTCTGATGTCTCTCGGTGCGTCCGACAGAAGGCTTCAGGAGGGGTGGCACGTGTTCGCCTGCCCCATGATCAGTGGATTCAACAAGTGGATGCAGACAGCCGAGTCGACGTCGAACCCCTACATGGGAACCGCGATGGAATCGTGTGGCTCGGAGTCCGAGTGGGGCGACGCGCTCACCGGTGCTGTGGCGGATCGGCATGCGCACGGAGGGGACGCGGCTTACTACACGTGCTCGATGCATCCGAGTGTCAAGCAGGATCAACCAGGTACTTGCCCCATCTGCAGCATGGATCTGACTCCGGTCACACACGAGGAGCTCGAGAGCGGCATCATCAGGGTCGATCCCGTCCGCACACAAAAGATCGGGGTGCGTATCGTGGAGGTCAGTCGAAGGCCGCTCACTGATACCGTCCGTGCCGTCGGGCGCACGACGTACGACGAAAGCAACGTCCGCGATGTGACACTGAAGCTGAGCGGCTGGATCGAAAAGATGTACGTCAACGAGACCGGACAGGCGGTTCGGCGGGGACAGGCGCTTCTCGCGCTGTACAGCCCCGAGCTCTATGCGGCGCAGCAGGAGTATCTTCTCGCGCTGCAGAGTCAGCGGACGGCTCGAGAAACAGGAGCTCCGGATCGGGCGGACTACCTCGTGCGAGCATCCCGGCAGCGGCTGAAGCTGTGGGATTTCTCCGACCGCCAGATCGACCAGCTCGCCAGCAAAGGCCAACCGCTCGAAAGGGTTCCGATCTACTCACCCTATAGCGGCTATGTGGTGTCGAAAGAAGTGAACGAAGGAGCTGCCGTTCAGGCGGGCCAGCGAATCCTCCGGATTGCGTCGCTCGACAACATCTGGGTCGAGGCAGACGTGTATGAATCAGATCTGGGCAAGGTCCGCACGGGTCAGCCTGTGACGGTGAAGCTGCCGTATGTTCCCGGCAAAACGTACCAGGGCGAAATCTCCTACATCTACCCCTGGCTCGATCCGGCCACACGCACCGGTCGCATCCGGATCGAGCTTCCGAACCGGAATCTCGAGCTCCGGCCGGAGATGTACGCCGATGTCGAGGTTCAGATCGGCGGAGGCGAATCGACTCTCGCCATCCCGGCATCAGCAGTACTCGACACGGGCAGACGACAGATCGTGTTCGTCGATCTCGGTGAGGGACGGTTCAAGCCGAAGAGCATCCAGGTCGGCGATAAGAGGGGCAACTGGTATCAGGTGCTGAGCGGGCTGAACGAAGGAGACCGTATCGTCTCTTCCGCGAACTTCCTGATCTCGTCCGAGAGCCGGATCCGATCGGCCGAGCAGTTCTGGGGGAGTGACGATGAAGCCGAGTGATCACCAGGACGGTCTGATCCAGCGTGTGATCGCGGGCTCTGCCCGTAATCCTCTTCTGACCATTCTCCTCGTCGTCGGATTTGCGGTATGGGGACTTGTTGCACTGAAACGAGCTCCTCTGGATGCGATTCCAGACCTCTCCGACGTCCAGGTGATTGTTTTCACCGAATGGGCGGGGAGGAGTCCTGATCTGGTCGAGGATCAGATCACCTATCCGATCTCGTCGTCGCTTCTCGCGGCGCCGGAGGTCAAATTCGTACGAGGGCAGTCGTTTTTCGGGCTTTCGTTCGTCTACGTCATCTTCGAGGACGGAACCGATATGTATTGGGCGCGGAGCCGCGTCCTCGAGTATCTCAACACGGTGCAGTCGAAGCTTCCCGAGGACGTGAATCCGACGCTCGGTCCCGACGCGACCGGCGTGGGCTGGGTCTTCGAGTACGCTCTGGTCGACCGCAGCGGCGAACACGATCTGCAGCAGCTTCGCTCGATGCAGGACTGGAACGTCCGTTATGCACTCGAGAGCGTCCCCGGCGTCGCGGAAGTGGCCTCCATCGGCGGCTTCGTGAAGCAGTACCAGGTGAACGTCGACCCGAACAAGCTGCTGTCGTACGGAATCCCGATCGGTCGTGTCGTAGAGGCAATCCGTCGCTCGAATGAGGACGTCGGTGGAAGAACCCTCGAGATGGCAGGTCACGAGTTCATGATCCGTGGCCGAGGGTACGTGAAGGAGACCGCCGATCTCGAGAATATTCCGCTCAGGTCGGATCACGGCGTCCCGGTGTACGTCAAAGATGTGGCTTCGGTAACCATAGGCCCCGATGTCCGCCGCGGAATTGCGGAACTGAACGGTGAGGGTGAGGTGGTCGGAGGCATCGTGGTCATGCGTTATGGGGAGAATGCCCTGCGTGTGATCGACGCCGTAAAAGAGCGGATAGAGGAAGTCGAACGAAGCCTTCCCGACGGGGTCGAGGTTGTCGTGACCTACGATCGGTCCGGACTGATCAAGGACTCGATCGAGACGCTCTCGCACACGCTGATCGAGGAGATGATCGTCGTCTCCCTGGTCATCTTCCTCTTCCTGCTCCACGCACGCAGTGCGCTGGTAGCGATCATCACGATCCCGATCGGAGTCATCCTGGCGTTCATACCGATGTACTACCAGGGATTGACGGCGAACATCATGTCGCTGGGAGGTATCGCCGTCGCGATCGGCGCGATGGTCGATGCCGCGATCATCATCATCGAGAACGTGCACCAGAAGCTGGCCATGTGGGGTTCCGGCGGGAAGCAGGGGGAGCGCCGGGACGTGATCATCCGGGCGATGCAGGAGGTCGGTCCTTCGATCTTCTTCGCGCTGGTCGTGATCACCGTCTCGTTCATGCCGGTTTTCACCCTCACCGGGACGGAGGGGCGGCTCTTCAAGCCCCTCGCCTACACGAAGACGTATTCGATGGGCTTTTCCGCGATCCTGGCGATCACGCTGGTACCCGCTCTGGCGGTTCTGGTGATCCGGGGCCGGATCAAAGGTGAGGAGCACAACCCGTTGAACCGTTGGCTGATCAGGCTCTACGCACCGGTCGTGAGGTTCGTAGTGAAGCACCGGTGGGGGGTGATCGTCTTCGCTGTCATCCTGATGATCTTCACCGTGCCGGCCTTCTTCCGCGTCGGCAATGAGTTCATGCCGCCACTCAACGAAGGTGCGATCCTCTACATGCCGACGGCACCTCCGGGAATGTCGCTGACGGAGGCGTCGAACGTTCTTCAGCAGATGGATCGGGAGCTGATGCAGTTTCCCGAGGTCGTCAGCGTCTTCGGCAAGATCGGGCGGGCGCGTTCTGCCACCGATCCGGCACCGATCGGCATGGTCGAGACGACAGTCGTTCTCAAGCCGCGCGAGCAGTGGCGGGAGGGAATGACGTGGGACAAGCTGATCCGCGAGATGGATCAGGAGCTCCAGTATCCGGGGATGCCGAACATCTGGTGGATGCCGATTCAGACGCGTACCGAGATGCTTTCGACCGGCGTACGCAGTCCTCTCGGCATTCAGGTGTTCGCCGATGACATCGCGGAGATCGAGCGAACCGCGGTCGCGATCGAAAAGGCGGTGTCCGAAGTTCCCGGGACGCGCAGTGCATTTGCGGAGCGATCGACCGGCGGTTTCTTCGTCGACATCGTGGTCGATCGTGAAGAAGCGGCGCGGCACGGGCTGACTGTGGCCGATGTCAACCAGGTCGTGATGTCGGGCATCGGTGGGATGAACATCGACGAAACGGTCGAGGGCCGCGAGCGTTATCCGATCAACGTGCGGTACGGACGCGAGTATCGTGACGATCCGGAGCTACTGAAACAGGTTCTGATCGCGACGCCATCGGGTGCCCAGGTCCCTCTGGACCAGGTGGCCGACATCCGGATGATGACCGGGCCGCCGATGATTCGCAGCGAGGACGGAAAGCTCGTCGGCTTCGTCTTCGTCGACACTGACAGGCCAATTGCCGACTACGTTGAAGAAGCCCGCGCCGCGGTCGAGGAGAATGTCGACCTCCCGGCGGGGGTCCGGCTCGCCTGGGTCGGCCAGTACAAGTACTTCGAAAGGGCGAAGGCGCAGCTCAAGGTCGTCGTCCCGATCACACTTCTGATCGTCGTTCTCCTGCTGTACATGAACACGAAGTCTATGATCGAGACAGGCATCGTACTTCTCGCGGTCCCATTTTCGCTGATCGGTGCGATATGGCTGATCTACCTGCTCGATTACAACATGAGCGTGGCGGTCTGGGTCGGCATCATCGCCCTCGCGGGACTCGATGCCGAGACCGGTGTCGTGATGCTTCTGTATCTCACTCTGGCGCACGGCCGCTGGCGTGACAGCGGAAGGCTCCGGAGCTTTGCGGATCTGCGCGAGGCGATCGTCGAGGGAGCGGCGAAGCGTGTCCGGCCGAAGCTGATGACCGTGATGGCGATGATGATCGGACTGATTCCGATTCTCTGGAGCACCGGGTCGGGAGCGGACGTGATGAAGCGGATCGCGGCTCCGATGGTCGGGGGTCTGGTGACCTCATTCCTTCTGGAGCTGACTGTCTATCCCGCGATCTTCGCCATATGGAAAAGTCGGAGACTTCCAGCCGAGGAAACTGAAAAGGAAGCCCTGGTATCAGAGGAATCTGAAGCCCCCGCGTGAACGGGAAGAGTGGTTGACTGAACACAATCGAAAAGGAGACCCAATGATGAAGACGAAAATTCTTGTTTTGACTGCAGCAGTCGTGATGGCGTTCGCCGGAGCGGTCGTGGCGGCGGAGACACAGACGGTGACCGTGAATGTCTCGGGCATGAGCTACTCGCCGGCCGAGGTGACCGTCACTGAAGGAGTTCCGGTGCGGATGGAGCTCGTCCGCGATGAAAAGCCGACCTGTGGCGGAAAGGTGCTCTTTCCGGAGCTCGAGATCGCACGGGACCTGCCAGCCGGAGAAACGACGATCGTGGAATTCACACCAAAGAAGAGCGGAGAGCTCACCTTCACGTGCGGAATGAAGATGATGAAGGGGACCATCGTAGTCCAGAGCAACTGAGAGTAATGGCCTGAGCCAAGCTGTCGGATTCGGCGAAACGGGAGGGCGAGGCTCCCGCCGAGCCGCAACCCGGCGCGAAGTTCGGCTCGGCGGGCCATTGAACCGGGGGTCAACACCCCCTATGAAGCAGATGAAAGTGAAAGGAGTAACAAAATGAAAAAGCGAACTATGAATCTGATCTTAACCGCCCTGCTGGCGGTCTCAGTTCCAGTCACTGTGATGGCGCACGGGGAAAAGAAGAGTGACCAGAAAAATGACGGAATGATGTCCGGAATGCACGAGATGATGAGCGAGTGTCGTGAGCACTGCGAGAAGACCGCAGCTTCGATGGGTGAGGTTCGGAAGTCTCTCGCGGACGCTCGTGAGTCCAATGATCCGGCGCAGATGCGTGAGGCGATCGAACAGGCCGACGCGCCCCTCGGCATGATGCAGGAGCGGATGTCGATGTGCATGAAGATGATGGACATGATGGACATGATGCACGGCGAGGGCATGAGCGGGATGCACGGCGAGGGCATGAGCGGCATGCATGGCGGTGAAGGGATGATGGGCCACGGCATGATGCACTCCGGCGAAGACGCGGCGGCAGCCGCGGTCGATCCTGTCTGTGGCATGAAGGTCGACCCGGAGACGGCGCCGAGTGCGACGTACGAGGGAAAGACGTATTACTTCTGCTCCGCTGAGGAGAAGGCGCAGTTCGAGAAGGACCCGCAGAAGTACCTCCGCAGGAGTGCCAAGTCGTAGAGCAGCTTGATCTCGGCGGCGGGCACGACCGCCGCCGGATTATTTTTGCCAGCCTGACCCGGCAGGACCGGGTGAAACGCAGGACAGGGAGGAGCCTCCATGCGCAACAGTAGAACAGTTCTCGTCATCGAAAGCGACGAGCCCCTGTCGTCTCTACTCAGAAGACTCATCGAGCGCGAAGGTCTTGGTGTGGAGCTCCTGCCGCACGGCAGCTCGACTGTGCAGCTCGTGAGTCCCCCGGCATCGAAAAGGAGAGAACGACGGACTGGTTCTATCTGCTGCTACTGGCAATTCCTGTCATTGGATGTCTGCTGATGATGCGGACGATGATCCGACATGGCATGCATGGCCGTCACGAGACGGAACTTCGCCGAGCCGAGGACGGCGCGTGGTTTGCTGACGTCCCGTCGACCGAAACGGTTCGGCAGACCGCGAGTGACGCCGCCTGCGCACGGTCGTAGCCCCATGGAATCGGCAGTCACAGCAACCGACGTCATCATCGTCACAGGGAGCAGCGGCCTGATCGGCTATCCGCTCGCTGCCCGCCTGTCACAGGAGTTCGCGGTCGTCGGTTTCGATCGGGCAGGACCGCCGCACCCTCCTCCTTCGGCGCATTGCATAACGATGGACATCACATCGGAGGAGCAGACCGCGGCCGCGTTCGACGAGGTGCGGCGAACCTACGGCGAGCGCATCGCATCGGTGATTCACCTGGCCGCTTACTACGATTTTTCGGGAGAGCCGAGTCCGAAGTATGACGAGATCACGGTCGGCGGTACCGAGCGTCTCCTCCGTCACCTTCAGCAGTTCGAGGTCGAGCAGTTTCTCTTCTCGAGCACGATGCTCGTGCACGCGCCATCCAGCGCTGGCGAGCGGATTTCCGAGACGAGCTCTTTGGCGCCCTCCTGGCCCTATCCGAAGTCGAAGGTAAGGACGGAGGCGCTGATCCGCCGGAAGCGTGAAAACATTCCAGTGCTCTTGATGCGCATCGCCGGCGTCTATGACGGCATGACGCACTCGATCCCGCTCGCACACCAGATGCAGCGGATCGAGGAGCGCGATCCGCTCAGTCATTTCTTTCCGGGCAATCCATCACACGGGCAGTCGTTTGTTCATCTCGAGGACGTGATCGAGGCGATCCTTCTCGCCGTGGAGCGCCGGAAGACGTTGCCGCCCGAGCTGGCGCTGCTCATCGGAGAGCCAGATCCGGTCAGCTACGAGAAACTACAGCGGCTGTTCGGCCTTCATCTTCACGGCAAGCCATGGCGAGTGATGCGTCTGCCGAAAACGGTCGCCAAAGCCGGGGCATGGCTGCAGCAGCAGTTGCCCGTGGTCAAAGAAACGTTCATCAAGCCGTGGATGATCGATCGCGCGGATGATCACTATCCGCTCGACATATCGCTCGCACAGAAAACCCTCGGCTGGACACCGCGACATTCGCTGCGAGAGACCATTCCCGAGATGATCATTTCATTGCGCGATGATCCCGGAAAGTGGTATCGGGAGAACAACCTCCCGCCGCCGGGTTCTCTTCGCGAAGATCGCGATGATTCGGGAGCAGAGATGAACATGAAGACACACCATGACCTGATGGAAAACTCCGAAGGCCACCACGACATGATGCGGAAACATCATGAGAAGTATCTCTGGTGCCATTTCGCGATCGCTATCCTGGGACTGTGGCTCCTCAGCAGTCCGGTCGCTTTCGGGCAGCCGCTCGACATCTACGCAGGAAGCCAAATGCTCGCGGGCCTGCTCCTCGTGGTGTTTGGAGTTCTCTCCGTGAATGGCCGGAGACTATGGGCGCCATGGGGGAGCTGTTTCGTCGGCATCGCTCTTCTTATGGCGCCACTCGTCTTCTGGGCTCGCAGCGCCGCGAGCTACGCGAACGACACACTCGTCGGTGCGCTGGTGATCGCTCTTTCGGTACTCATTCCGGGCATGCCGGGCATGATGAAGATGCCGGGCGCGGAGATCCCGCCGGGGTGGACCTACAACCCCTCGAGCTGGCAGCAGCGATTTCCGATGATCGCGCTGGCCTTTTTCGGGTTCTTCCTTGCGCGATACCTGACGGCCTACCAACTCGGTCACACCGGCTGGGCCTGGGACCCGTTCTTCGGCAACGGCACGGTACGGGTGCTCGATTCGGACGTGTCGAAGGCGTGGCCGGTCTCCGACGCCGGTCTCGGCGCTGCGACGTACATGCTCGAAGCGCTGTCCGGGTTCATGGGCGGGCGGGACCGATGGAGAACCATGCCCTGGATGGTGCTGATGTTCTTTCTGCTCGTCGTGCCACTCGGCGTCACCAGTATCGTGCTCGTCATGATGCAGCCGGTGATGGTTGGCGCCTGGTGCACTCTCTGTCTGGTCACCGCCGTGGCGATGCTCATCATGATCCCTCTGGCGCTCGACGAAGTGATCGCAATGGGACAGTTCATGATGCAGGCGCGCCGCGAAAAGAAGCCGCTCTGGTCGATCTTCTGGATGGGCGGGAGCATCGAAGGCGAGCGCGACGAGCGCACGGTCCCGTTTACTGCATCCTTGCGCGATCAGTGGCGAGCGATGACGTGGGGAGTCACGCTCCCGTGGAACATCATGGCAGCGGCGCTCCTCGGTGTCTGGCTACTCGCCGCTCCGGCGGTTCTGGGCAGTAGCGGCGCAATGGCGAACAGCAACTACATCACCGGAGCGATGGTGACGACCTTCTCCGTCCTCGCACTGGCTGAGGCCGGACGCGCGGCGAGGTTCTTCAATGTCGCGTTTGGCGCCTGGATCGTCATCGCGCCATTTGTACTGGACCCTTCGGGTGCGGCCGATCGGTGGAACGGGGCCGTTGCTGGTGTGCTTCTCATCTCGCTCTCGATCCGGCGTGGTCTCGTTCGTGAACAGTACGGGTCCTGGCAGCGGTGGATCTGACAGGAAGGAAGAATGAGATGAGTACAACGACACCATCACCCGACTCCGATCCAGAACCACGTCACGTCGACCCCGTCTGCGGAATGACAGTCGATCCGTCCCGTGCTGCGGGAGATTCCAGGTACCGCGACCAGACGTACTACTTCTGCTCAGTAAACTGTAAGGAGAGGTTCGACGCCGATCCCGAGAAGTATCTGGCAGCTGCAGGAGAGGAAGAGGATGCAGATGCGTCATCGGCGAGCAGCGCGAGCTCCTACATCTGCCCGATGGACCCGGAGGTGCGTTCGGAGAAGCCGGGCCCCTGTCCGAAGTGCGGGATGGCCCTCGAGCCGGAGCGCCCGCAGCTCACGCCGGAGAGAACCGAATGGACCTGTCCGATGCACCCGGAGATCATCCGCGACGCACCCGGCAGCTGTCCGATCTGCGGGATGGCGCTCGAGCCGCGCGTCGTCTCGCTCGAGGACGAAGAGAGCCACGAGCTTCGCGACATGCGGAGGAAGTTCATCGTCAGTGCGATTCTGAGCGTTCCACTCGTTCTCTTCGTGATGGGGCCCCACGTGGGGCTCGAGTTTTTCGGCGCGATGACGGAGTCGCGACTGGGCCAGTGGCTCGAGCTCGCGCTCGCGACACCGGTCGTCATCTGGGGAGGGTGGCCATTTTTCCAGCGCGGCTGGTACTCGCTCGTCAACCGCAGTCTCAACATGTTCACGCTGATTGCCCTCGGTGTCGGCGTCGCGTACATCTACAGTGTCGTGGCCACTCTGTTTCCGGACCTCTTTCCCGCGTCGTTCCGTGACGGGCACGGGCGCGTCGGCGTCTACTTCGAAGTGGCCGCGGTGATCGTAACGCTCGTTCTCCTCGGGCAGGTCATGGAGCTGCGAGCGCGCAGTCAGACCGGCGCGGCGATCAAGGCCCTCCTCGGGCTGGCACCGAAGACGGCGCGAAGAATCGAGCCGGACGGAAGCGAGCACGACATTCCGCTGGATCAGGTTCAGCCTGGAGATATGTTGCGCGTGCGGCCGGGCGAGAAGATCCCCGTCGACGGCACCGTCACCGAGGGGACGAGCAGTGTTGACGAGTCGATGGTGTCGGGTGAACCGTTGCCCGTGGAAAAGGAAGCTGACGACCCATTGATCGGAGCAACGGTGAATCGGACCGGCTCGCTGATCATGCGCGCGGACAGAGTGGGTGCCGACACGCTGCTCTCGCAGATCGTCCAGATGGTGGCGAAGGCGCAACGCAGCCGGGCGCCGATTCAGCGACTAGCCGACGTCGTCTCTGCATGGTTCGTCCCGGCCGTGATCGTGATCGCGATCCTCTCGTTCGTGATCTGGTGGATGTTCGGACCAGCTCCTTCGCTCGCGTTCGCGATCGTCAACGCGGTCGCCGTCCTGATCATCGCCTGCCCCTGCGCACTCGGACTCGCGACGCCGATGTCGATCATGGTCGCCGCCGGGAAAGCGGCAACCGGGGGAGTTCTCTTCAAAGACGCCGAGGCGATCGAAACGCTCCGCACCGTCGATACATTGGTCGTCGACAAGACCGGAACCCTCACCCTCGGAGAGCCGAAGCTCGTCAGCGTCGTCGCCTCCGGTGCCGTGGAGGAGGATGAGCTCCTGCGTCTCGCCGCGTCACTCGAACGCGCGAGCGAGCATCCTCTGGCCGAAGCGATCGTCGAGGGAGTGCAGGAGCGTGGTATCAAACTGTCGGGCGTCGAGGACTTCTCGTCCGTGACGGGCAAGGGAGTACGAGGGAGCGTCGAAGGACGTGATGTCGCACTCGGGAACCGCGCGCTCCTGACGGAGCTCGGGATTGATCCTGCCGACCTCGAGGGCCGCGCGGAAGCGCTGCGTGGCGAGGGACAGACGGCGATGTTCGTCGTCATCGACGGTCGCGCGGCCGGCGTGATCGCCGTCGCGGACCCGATCAAAGATTCGACACCCGAGGCGATCCAACAACTCCATGAAGAGGGGATGCGGATCGTGATGCTGACCGGCGACAGCAGAACGACGGCAGAGGCCGTGGCGAAAAAGCTCGGGATCGACGAAGTCATGGCCGAGGTGCTGCCGGAACAGAAGGCAGCGGCGATCGAGAAGCTGCAGGGGGAAGGGCGGATCGTGGCGATGGCCGGGGACGGGATCAACGACGCCCCGGCGCTCGCGCAGGCGCAGGTCGGAATCGCGATGGGCACCGGAACGGATGTCGCGATGGAAAGCGCCGGGGTGACGCTCGTGAAAGGCGACCTGCGCGGTATCGTCCGGGCACGAAGGATCAGCCGCGCCACCATGCGCAACATCCGCCAGAATCTCTTCTGGGCGTTTGCCTACAATGCACTCGGAGTACCAGTGGCGGCGGGCGTTCTGTATCCGTTCTTCGGGATTCTTCTGACCCCGATCATCGCCGCCGCTGCCATGAGCTTCAGCTCCGTCTCGGTGATTCTGAATTCCCTGCGGCTGCGCGCCATGCGGGTGTGATTCGGCTGGTTCGCGGCCGTCCCCGTGGCGATGCGGTCCCGCGTCATGTCGTGTTTGGATCGTAAGTTGTCGTGTTCGGACGGGTGTCTCTAAGAGGTCAGGTCACTTCGAGTTCAGTATTGCGCCGAGAGCTCTCGTGATCCTGTCGAGCCGCTCTTCTTCACTCCCCGGCATGCAGGAGGTGACGCATGAGCGCATCTCTTCCTCCACGAGAATCGCGGCGACGCGATTGATCGCTGCTTTCACGGCCGAAATCTGCAGAAGAATCTCGTCCGCGCAGCGATGATCGATCACCATCTGCCTCACGCTCCGCAGGTGCCCCTCCGCGCGCGCCAGCCGGTCCGCCAGCGCCTTCTGCGATTCCGCCGTCAGATAGTGATCAGACTCGGCAACAGGTCTCCGCTTCTTCGGCATTGCTTCCTCCCTGAGCCGTTTCGAACGCGGCTCGTTCCAGATTCATCACGTCGCCCAGACAGCAGCTCCCTTTTGGGTTTCGAAGCTCGCAGGCACATCGCCCGACCCGAACCAACTCGCGGATTTCATCCGAAACGATCTGCTCTCCTCCGGCACGCTGCCGGATCGCGCCGACGGAGTGACCGAAGCAATAGCATACGGGAGTACTGCCACTGTCGGGAGCTTTCGAGAAGACGGGCACGCGAACTGAACCGGTGGATACGATCTCCTCGCCGCTGCCGTCGAAGTAGACGACGGAACAATCTGTCGTCCGGCAGAAGAGCGGATCTCCGGGCATGCCTTCTGCCAGGGCTTCGGGGGTTGCCATGATCCTGACGATCGTGTCGGATACCGCCGTCCCTGGCTGACCACATCGAGGGCAGGAGCCAGGAGCAGTCCGATCGCTTCCGGACTCAGTCACTGTCGTTTCCCTCGTCGAGGACTTCAGTCTCGTAGGTGAGCTTTTCCTGAATCGTCCTGGCGATCTGTTCAGCAGTCACCCGCTCCGGATCGAACGTGACGATCGCGCGACCTTTCTTCCAGTCGACCTTCGCATCGTGAACGCCATCGATCTTCTTCACGACCGCCTTGACCGAGACGGCACATCCGCCGCACGTCATCCCTTCGATCTTCAGAACGGTCTGCTCCTCATGCACCCCTGCCGCCTCGGGTCCGAAGAGCCCGGCCAGCACGGCCGTGACTGCGAGCAGAACTGTCACTACTGCGATTCGCTTCATGTCATTCCTTTCATTTCACGTTCGTTAGTATTCGGCTTCACAGAATCAGAACCGACCATTCGGGAAACGTCAGCACCAGCGCAATGATGATCGTTGCGGTCCACAACACGACCCGATTCCAGCGCTGGATACGATCCGTGCCGTGTGTCTCGCAGACCGATCCGGTTCTGCACTCCTTCGGTTTGCGATAGGCGAGGTAGAACGAGATTCCCAGCAGCACCACAGTCAGCACCGCCAGCCATGGCCGAAGAAACCCATATTTCGAAAGAGCGGCGAGACTCGACACGCCGAACGTTGCAGCGAGAATAGGCCCTATACAGCAGAGCGACGCTCCGACTGCCGTAATGATTGCCAGACCCACACTTCGCGAGGAGGCCGATGCCGGTGCCGCTGAATGTTCGGTCATGTGAAGTCTCTCCTCCACATCCCCCCACGGGGGATCATGCTGTACAACGGCGATCCTGGCTGTCTGATTTCATTCGAGTGGGGTTACACCATGTAGGGCAGATCCGAGCCCTTCGTGGGATACGCCCACATGACCTGCTTCAGCTCCCCCGCTGGAATCCCGCTCTGCATCGCCAGCGCAAACAGGTTGATCAGCTCTTCGGAGCCGTGACCGAGGAGGTGCGCCCCCACGATGCGTCCGGTAGCGCGCTCGACGAGCACCTTGTGCATCGCCGCGTCTTCACCGATGCGGCGCGAGCTGAACCAGCCGGAGGTCTGCTGCATCTGAACCTCGATCTCGACACCGCTGTCACGTGCGTCCTTCTCGCTCAGGCCGACGCGGGCGAGGGGGGGTATCGTGAAGACGACACTGGGAATCACCTCATGCGTGGCTTCCCGCGCTCCCTCCTTCACGATGTTCGACCCGATGATGTGCCCGTGAGCGACGGCAACGGGTGTGAGTGGAATGCCGGCGTCGGCGGCGTCCCCACCAGCCCATACTGCACTGTTCGAGACGCTTCGCAGGGTGCGATCGACCGTGATGCCTCGAGGAGTGGCCTCGACTCCTCCTGCTTCGAGATCGAGAGGATCGATTCGCGCAACACGACCTCCGCCATGAACCACGAGCTCGGTCGGTACCGTCGCAGAACCTTCCGGACCTTCGATCGCTACATCGAATCCGTCCCCGCGCGAGCTCACCCCGACCACCTTTGTTTCCGTCAGGATTTCGATTCCGAGGCTTCGGGTCGCCTCGACCAGCGTCTCGACCAGCTCTGGTTCGAAGGGTCCGAGCGGCCTTTGCGCCATCTCCAGGATTCTCACCCGTGATCCAGCGCGGGCGGCGACGTGCGCAAATTCGAAGCTGATGAATCCACCACCGACGAAGGTGACGTCTCGCGGTAGCGACTCGACATCGAGAAAGTCGGTGCTGGTCATCAGATGGCTGGCTCCCTCGAACGGAAACGGGAACGGCTCGGCCCCTGTCGCGATCACGATCTGGTCGGCGCGTACCTCGATGCCCTCGAGATCGAGTGTGCCCGGTCCTTTGAAACGCGCCCGTGCATGCCGTGTCTCCACGCCAGCCTTCTGCAGCCGTCGCTCACTCTTCTCAGGTACCGGATCAGTGAAGCTCCGCTTGAAGCGCTGAAGCTCCGCCCAATCGATCTCCACGGATTCGCTGCGCACTCCCGATCCTCGCATCCGCCGGGTCCAGTCGATCGCTTCGGCTGCCGCGACGAGGATCTTCTTCGGATCACACCCGCGCAGTGCACAGGTCCCGCCGTAGGGAAGCTCGTCCGTGATCAGTACCTTCCGTCCAGCTGCGGCACAGCGCACCGCAGCGGTCTGTCCTGTCGCCCCGGTACCGATCACCACGACCTCGAATCTCGCGTTCATAGCTGGCGGGGGTGCACGTTTGGTACCGGACCCCCCAGGGGGGATACAACCGTGACGAACGGCATTCTTTCCTCAGCCGGACGCGCGCATCATGACCAGCCCCGACCATGCGAACCAGATGGCGACGGCGAAGAGAATGATGGCGCTGGCGAGCTCGATCGGTCGCTGAGAACGGCGGATGCGGAAGATGGCTCGTGATGCCGCACCGGCGAACCAGCCGACGAGGAGGAAGGGAAGGCCTCGTCCGATCGCATACGCGAGCGAGAGAAATGCTCCCCAGGCTGGCTTCCCGACCGCCGCGGAGAGAGTCAACAGGAGCATCAGCGGGCCGGCCGAGGTTGTCACGGCCGCAATGCTGTAGACGGCCCCGTATGCGAATGCACCCGCGACTCCCCATTGCGGCGGACGGATCGTACGGGACCGCCGCGGAATGACGGCGATCAGTCCAGCAAGGAAAGAGATCGCCGCGATGGTGAAGGTGAATAGGACGTCGTACTGCCTGAGGACCTGTCCGGCATACGCGGCGACCGTCCCGAGGATCACGAGAACACTGATCACCGCGGCGAAGAACGAGGCCGACAGGACAAGGCTGCGATTGCGGCTGTGGGCTCCGGAGCTGTCTGCACCCACGTACCCCGCGATTCCCGCACCTGCGGGAATGGTGAATGGTCACGTCGCGGTCGAGAGTAATCCAGCGACGAGCCCTATCAGAATCGCGAGTCCCGGGGCTCCCGCGATCGCATCGGAAAAACGCGCGATCAGCTCAACCGGCGACATGGATCAGAATCCTTCCGGCAGTCCAGAAGATCAGGGATGGTAGGACGAGCATCTGCAGAATCGGAATCCATCCGACACGAAGCCCGGGGATCCGGGGCATTCGATCGCCGTACTCCCATCGACGGAGACGGTGCACGGCGATAAGCTCGACCAGGAACGCGAGCACGAGCCCGGTGACGAGGATAAGCGCCAGTCTCATCCAGTCCATGACGACGAACCACGCGACCGTTCCGAAGGCGATCCAGCCGGCGATCAGAATCAAAACGATCATGAGACCGTCTCCCAGAGATGCAATGAGACACCGGCGCAGCCGGCGCGACCCGTCTCGCTGCATCCATAAAGCGGAAACTGCAGCATCTCCCACGCGAGATTCACCGCGACGGCGATAACGAACACTAGAAGGATGCCGGCCATGGTGACTTCCACGAATCAGGTTTCTCTCTTCCCGCTGTCGCTCCACAGTGGAGTCACGTAGAGTTCTCCTCATCTTCGAGAGCTTCGAGGATCGGACATTCAACATCGTCGGTGGCGCAGGCGCAGGAAACGACCAGAGCATCCAGCGCTCTTCGGATCGACTGGAGCTGCCGGATCTTATCCTTGACGCTGTCGATCTTCTGTTGCGCCATCAGACGGATCTGATCGCGATCGATTCCGCGTGCGGATCGCATTTCCAGAAGATCGTGAACTTCCTCGAGAGTAAAGCCGAGATCCTGGGCAGTACGAGCCTGCACCGTTGTGCCTGCGGGTCCGGACCGGCATCGGCCGCTGGCTTCTCGCATGCCGCGGCGACCAGCGCGGCCGCACTGATGATCAGAAGGCGAGATGCCATGTTCATACGATTCATCGATTTCTCCTTTTTTCCTGCATCAAACGGTGAAGACGCGAGAGAACTCCTGCGCGAAGATCGCGAGAATGAGGAGCCACGTGCCCACTGTGACGAGAATCCAGCCTCCGATCCGCTTGACGTCCTTCGCCCGGGCCTGCATCCGCTCGAGAACCTGTTCCTGTGCGCTTGCAATGGAGAAGGAAAGTGAAAACATCAGAATGACGATCGCCAGTGCGGCGACGGCGAAGGCTCCCAGCGCCGAGGCGGCACTGCCGATTGTGAGGGCATGTCCGGCCAGACCGGTCAGAATAGGCCCCGTTCAGCCAAACCCCGCAAGAAGATAGCCGAATCCGAAAAGCCCGAACGACAGCACCGGATGATCCCGGCGTCTACGCGCCTGGGCCCGCATGAACGGACGACCCATCACGCCGAGCCGGTGGAGAGGGTTCGGCAAGATCCCCATCTGGACGAGACCGAGCACGATCAGAAAGATACCGACAGTCGTCCTGATCGTCCGGCCGGCAGTGCTGGTGAATGTAACGCCGGCGAACAGCGTTCCCGCGCCGAAAGCAATCGCCGCTCCGGCGAGGATCAGGAAGAGTGCCGCTCCGATCGAAAGCGACGTGGCAAAAAGGACAGCGCGGCGGGCCGTCCCCGGACCGCGGCCGGATTCACGAGCCAGGAGCGTCACCAGCAGCGGGAACACGCACGGAGAAAAAAACGATGCGACCCCCGCACCGATCGAAAGAACGATCAGACCCGAAAAATCGACGGCGGGAAGATCAAAGCGGGGGTAGAGCTCATAGCCGGCATAGCCGACGAGGGCAAGGAGTATCAGCGCTCCGATGATGAAGAGGTAGGGCCGCGAACGGGCGACCGGTCCCGGAGAGGGTTCGCTCCTCGGTGGAAAACCCGCGTCGCTCAGTCGCCGCGCGAGCTCCTCCTGCGAGACGACCGATTTATCATGCTCGATCGTCACGCTGCGGCCGACCGTGTCGACCTCGAGCATCTCGATCCCCTCAACCTCCTCCATTTCGTTCCGGATCATCTCCGAGCACCCGTCGCAGGTGATTGGTAAATTGTCGAACGTGGTTTTGCTCACCGGACGAGCCTCGGCATCGAGCCTTTTCCGTTGTCAGCGTTCATCAGTCCCGCGTCCCTTTCGCCTCCGAGCGCAGAGCGAACTCCCTCACATGAAGCATCCGCGGGAGCTCGTCGCCTCGGTCTTCACGGATGATCCCCGTCACGACGATTTGTTTGCCGGAAAAGCCATCATGAATCTCCTTTGCGATGCCTTTCGAAGAAGGGTGGTCTTCGAGTAGATAAACGATGCCGGAGCCGGTCACCTCAAGCGCCGGCAGTTCGCGATGAATCGCCGTGCCCGCGATGCGGACGGTCGCATGCTTCGGAGTGAAGCCGCTGTCGATCGCCACCTGGCGGATCTCGTCGACAGTGACCTCATTCTCCGGCTTGAATTGAATTGTGGCAATTCCCTCGTTCAGGGAAACTTCCACCGATTCGACGCCATCAATCTTCTCTAGTGCCACGCGCACGGCGTGAGCGCAGACGGCTCAGTCCATGCCGAAGATCGTCTGACGCATCTCCAGCAGCTCTGCATCGACCGTAACCAGGATCAAGATCAGCAATACCATCAGTGCAGCACGTCTCATCGCTCCTCCATTCAAAATGTTCGACCAACCGTAGCACTTCCATCCGACTGGAAGGTCAAGCAAGCGGCGGAGGGAGTGTACGGGGAGTCAATCACGTCCCCGCTCTTCCTGATTTCACCTGGTAGTGTATTGTCTGCTGTTGGATCTTTCCGCCACGGATGACGAAGGAATCGACGCCCTCGTGAACGAATGACGCATCCGATTCTCCGTCCCATACCAGCAGCGCGACCTCTCCCGCCGTTCTCTTCACTTTGTAACGGAAACGAGCATCTGGAAGCTGACGGTTCAGCAGAGCGGCCGCCTTGCGCACGCCGTCGTGCCCGTGAAATGTTCCGAAGCTCGTCAGCAGGACCGCATCACTCGCATAGTTTCGACCCAGATCGTCGTCTACGCTGCCCGTTTGCGACTCTCGCAGATGGTCCTCGAAAACTTCTTCGGTGCTCCGGGTGCTATTCATCCGCCGATCCTCCTTTCAACATCTTTCGCTCGAATCAGGATCTGCACCTTATACACCTTCGAGTCGACTGAAAGGTCAAAGTTCATCGCCGCTTGACCTTCCACTCGAATGGAAGCATTAAATTGCATTTTTCACTCAGCAAACGTAGCCACCAACCGACAGAAGGAGGAGTCATGAGTCCAGCTACGGCCACGAAGCAATCGAATCGACAGGAATGTATCGACCGATGTGTAGAGATGGTTCAGGTGGTTTCGCGGTGCATCGACGAATGTCTGCGGGCGGATGCGAAGCGCGCGTCGGAGTGCATCCGCGCCTGCCTCGACTGTCTCGACCTCTGCATCGCCTGCGCAAAAATGCTCAGTCGCGGTTCCGAAAGCGCCCCATGCCCGGAGTGCGCTGAGGTGTGTGAGAGGTGTGCCGATCTTTGCGATGAGTTGCAGGATCTTGGCGACGCGCTGCGGGAGTGCGCCGAAGCGTCTCGGCGATGCGCCGAGGCATGCCGCGCGATGGTCGGGTAGAACTTTTAGCGGCCCCTGCTCGAATGCCCGGTGCTCGTGCGCCCTTCCCGGGGCGGTGATGGCTCTCCAGCTCGATGGGAATATGTACCGCGGTACAGGGATCGTTACCCTCACTGTCGTACAAAAAATCAGGAGCAGAGGAGCTGAGCATGTTGAATGGGAAACGTATCGCCGCGGGAGTTCTGGTTCTCTTCAGCGCCATCGGTTTGTCGGCGTTGACCGTCACGCAGGAGCCGCAGAAGAAGCGACCGAATGAAGAGGCGAAAGCCATTCCGGTTGAGCTGGTGCTGCACGTCGAGGGCATGCACTGCGGGAATTGTGCGAAATCGCTGATGACGGTCCTGAACAATACTGACGGAGTACTGGCGGCTGACGTGGTCTTCGAATCGAAGGAAGCTCGCATTCGCTTCGACGAGACGAGGATCAGCAAAGCGGATCTGATCGCGCTCGTCGAGGAGCTCGGATTCGAGGGTCGTGTAAAAACTCCGAAGGAGTGACATCGTGCAGACGCTGAAATCGCGAAAGCTCAGTCCCACGGACCTGCTCAGCAGTTCTCTCGTGGTGGCAATCGACCGCGCGCCGACCGGCCTCAGCGCCCGGTCATTCCAGCTCGGACAGCGCCTCCAGGTCACCGGCTCGATCGGCAAGACCCGAGATGGTGGCGTCGGCTTCGTCGCTTCGACAATCCAGGCCAGTGATGGAGGCCGAACGTGAATATGGTTCGAAACGCGAGTCTCACCCGTTCGAGAACCACCAGCAGCGTGGGCAGTTTCTTTTCTCTTTTTACATCGGTCGGCACGCTCCTCTGTTGTGCTCTCCCTTCGCTTCTGGTTCTCATCGGTCTCGGTGCGACGGTTGCCTCGACACTCTCGGCAGCCCCGTGGCTCGTGACCCTGTCGCGCAATAAGGAGTGGATGTTCCTTGGCTCGGGGCTGATGATCGGTGCAAATTTCTTCTACGTCTATTCAGTGGGGCCGCGTCTTCGGGCTCATCAGCTCTCCTGCGATCCCTCCGCTCCGGAGGCATGTGACGTCGCCACTCGTTTCAGCCGCGTCACGCTCTGGATCTCCGCGGCTGTGTGGGCGGCTGGATTTTTCGTGGCCTTCATTCTCGGACCATTACTGATGAGGTTTGGATGATGAAACAGGTTATTTCTCTTCTCGCTCTCGCACTCGCATTGATAGCCGTCGGCCCCGATCTGATGGCATCAGGACACGGCCCCGTTTACGGACTCGCAACGCCAACCCTGGGAAAAGGAGGATGGAGCCTCGACACCGCAATCATGGTGCGCTCGGAGGAGGTGGATCGGGAGAGCGTGATGGCGCGACCGATGGTAGGGTACGGGATCACCGAGGACCTTCAGCTGTCGTTCTCGGTTCCCGTTGCGATTTACCGTGAGGAGGGTTTGCAACCGGAGCGGGCGATGGCGATGATGCCTGGAACTCCCGACGTGGAGTTCATGGTCAACTGGCGATTCCACCGAGAGGGAACGGACGTCGGCGCACGGTTCGAGAGTACCGCCTTCTTCGGCCTCGAGTATCCGACCGACTCGGTACGTGCCGGGGTGCGAACGTCACCAGGAGTTCTCGGCGGCGTGGTCACGGGATATGCATCCCGCAGCATCTACGCATGGGCTGGCGGACTCTACCAGAGATCGATGAGCCCGCGCAGCGCTACCGCCGATCACATCGGCGATCTCGGGATGGTCAGTCTGGTCTTGGGGTACAGGCCTCAGGTCTTTCGCCAGGAACTGCCACATCCCGACTGGCGTCTGTTCGTGGAAGCGATCGGAGAGTGGCGTCAGCCGGACATCCGGAATGGAATTGAATTGGCGAACCGGGGGGGCGAGCAGGTGTTCATTGGTCCTACGGTGCTCGGTCTCTATGGACCCTGGGGGATCTCCGGGGGACCGGTCTTCCCGGTCTACAGCGATTTGAATGGCGACCAGCCGGAGGAGAACTACCGGTTCGTCGTGAACTTTACCTACTGGTTCTGAGGAGAGTGTTCCCATGAAGCGAATCATACGAGTCATTGTTGCTGCGGCACTCGTGCTCATCCTGACGCCGCTGAGCGCCAGCGCCGAGATTCTCTCGATCCGGCAGACCATCTTCGGCATGGACTGAGCGGTCTGCGCCCACGCCGTGCGCGTGGCCCTGCAGAAGATCGAAGGAGTCGACTCGGTACGAGTCTCACTCAACGAAGGAATCGCCGACGTCCGGCTGAAGGAAGGCAACGAGGTGACCATTGAACAGGTCCGGCAAATTGCCACCGACAGCGGATTCACGCCCAGGGGGGCGGAGGTCGAGGTCGCCGGAACCATCGTCTCTCACAGGGAAGCCGGTCAGGTCGCCTTTCGAGTGACGGGTCAGGACTTGATCTACATTCTCGTCGACGATCCGAAATCGGAAGGCGCGGTGCGACGGCTGCGGAAGCGTCCGCCCGAGCACGAGATCGTCGTGAGCGGGTTCGTCCCCGAAGAGCGGAAGGTGAACGAGCCGAGGGCGCTTTATCTGAGAGAGTTCGAGCGGAGAGAGCAGAGAAAGGCTGCTCAGTAGCCGGGATAGTGGCTGGCGGTTCCGTCGATCTACGACTTAAGGAGGAGTGGCACCCTGCACGCATATCGAACGCAGAAGGACGCGCATATGCTTCGGATCGGTGAACTGGCAGAAGTGTGCGCAGTGGGAACGAAGACGATACGGTACTACGAGAGTATCGGGCTGCTTCCTCCACCACCGCGCAGCGAAAATGGATACCGACGTTACGACGGCGCGGCAGTCCTGCGTCTGCGGTTCATCACGAAGGCGAAGGGCCTGGGACTCAGGCTCGCCGAGATTCGGGAGATCCTGAGCCTGCACGACCGAGGCGAGTCGCCATGCGATCGCGTTCTGAATCTCACTAAGGAGAAAATCAATTGGGTCGATGAGCAGATCCGGGCTCTCCAGTTATTCCGTACAGACCTGCAGCAGTTGTGGCACGAAGCACAGGAGAGCCGGGCTCAGACCCGCGATTGCGTCTGTAGTCTCATAGAAGATCACTCGATTGCGCAGGAAGCCGCGTACCCGCGTCAAAAACTCAACTAGTAGTCCTTCCCGCACACAGCTGCACTGACCAGTGCGTCAGCCGCGTCGCCGAAGCAGATGCTCGCGCGCTCGCGCGTCTCCCTCGCCTCCTCGCTCGAGAAGCCGCGCCGCGATTGCATCCGCATACTCGTCGCTCTTGTTCCCGCCGAACTTGAACTTCGAGCGAACATGCTCGATGTCGAGCCGCACTCCTCGAATCGCGGCCAGCATCCGGCCGTAAGGTGAGCTTCCGGTCGCGATCATGCCGTACCCACCCTCCGGCTGCATCTGCGCAATCTGCCGCTGAAGAATCTGCGCGATCCCATCAGGATCGCCGATCACCTCGACCTTTCCAGTTATCTGTACGGATGCGTAGTAACTCGTTGGTGCCCGCCATTCGCTGGGGAGCCCCGCTTCTCCGTTCCATGTCGACGGAATGTAGACATGCGCGTCGAGCGTCGTGAACATCGCCTTCGGCTCCTCCATGAGCAGCGGAAGGATCGGATTGTCACGTCGCAGATGAAGCTCGATGAAACCCGCGTCGTCATAGCGGAAGTGCGCTGGCACGACCATCGGAAGCCGATCCGGACCGACGGCGATGAGCTGCCCGAATGGCTGCTGCCGCAGGGTCTGTTGCCATTCGTCGTCGGCCAGCGCGTCGTCGAATCGTGTCATCAACAAGAGAACTCCTCGACCGATCCAGCGCCTTCGGAATCCTCACGTTCAATGCGGAAATCAAAGCATCCCGCTTCCGTGTCGTACACTTGAACATATGCGACGTCATTTCGGGAAAGAAGACGCTTCACCGCCAGGTCAGGCATTGTTCCGTCGATCGCGATCTGCTCTCTATGCTCACGTGGCGCGCCATAGGCGACCAGCGTGAGCGGATGTGCGAGCAGATGATTCGGGAAGCCGGCGTCTTCCTCGTAACGCGGACACGGTTCCGCATGGATGTACACAGGGCCGGGCTGCGGCAGCGCCTTCAAATCGCTGAAGGCGTCGTAGGTGAAGAGGATGCGCTCCTCGTTTCCGACATCGAAGTAGCGGAGACAGTGACGGCAGGGCCCGTAGCCTTTCGCCACCTCGGTGTGCGCGGGATGCCCATATTTCGGAGAGCGAAGCGTGCTGCGCACGCTCTCGGCAACTGCGGTTGGAATCGGTACGATACGCATATTCACAGGCTGTCTCCTTGTTGAACTCATCTTGAGAGCTCGAAAAAGTTGTCGCCATCCGCTTCTTGCGGTCGAATTCATCAGCGCCTGTCTCATTCGCGAATTGCGCCGCAACAATCGGATGGACCAGACGCGCCGGCATCCCTATGATCGTAGTGTGATTACCCATGACCTCGCATGGAAGGCTGTAGCAGAGCGCGACAGACGCTTCGACGGCGAGTTCGTTTACGCCGTGACGACGACCTCGATCTATTGCCGGCCGTCGTGCGCCTCGCGGCGCCCGCGACGAGAGAATGTGCGCTTCTTCGAGACTCCCGCTGCGGCCGAAAGCGAGGCCTTCCGGCCGTGCCTTCGCTGCGACCCGAGGGACGAGTCAGTTTCGCTGAGCGAACGTGCTCGGCAGATGCTCGAGGCGAGCCTCGACGACCCACCGTCGCTCGAGCAGCTCGCGAGAAGATTGAGCGTGAGCCGATTTCACCTCCAGCGCACGTTCAAGAAAACTTTCGGTCTGTCGCCCAAGCAGTATCTGGCAGCGCGACAGATCGAGAGTATGCGGCAGCACCTCAAGGCCGGGGCCGATGTGCTGACGGCGACGTACGCGGCGGGCTACGGATCAACCAGCAGAATTTACGAGCGCGGCAGCGAAGCGCTGGGAATGACTCCCGGAGTCTACCGTCGGGGCGGCACCGACCTGAGTATTCGATACGTCATCGCTGCGTCATCGCTCGGACGCCTTCTCGTTGCCGGCACCGTTCGAGGCATCTGCGCTGTCTGGTTCGGTGATACAGACGCCGAGCTCGAAGAAATGATCCGCGGTGAGTTTCCTAACGCGGATGTGCAGCCGGCAGCCGGCGACGAAATGCGGCAGCTCGTGCTCGACGTCATTGGCGCGATCGAGTTTGATTCGGGCACCGAGCGGATTCCCCTGGAAGTCGCCGCGACGACGTTTCAGATGCGCGTCTGGAACGCGCTGCGCGCTATTCCGGCTGGCTCGACGCGTTCCTACCGCGAGATCGCCAGTGAGATCGGCGAGCCGGGCGCCGCTAGGGCCGTCGGAAACGCGTGCGCGAGCAACCGCGTTGCCTATCTCATCCCGTGCCATCGCGCTGTCCCCTCTGGCGGCGGCATCGGAAGATATCGCTGGGGAACGTCGCGCAAGCAGGAGTTGCTGCGCCGCGAGCGTGCCGCTCAGCCTGGGGCGATGCCAGATGAAGAAGTATGATCGTTGATCCGCGATGGACCGTTTATGACGCGCTGAACCTCGTCTTCGCGACCGGTGATTTCGCGCATGGCCTGGGTGAATGGTGGCGCTCGTAACGCGGCAGAAATCTAGGTCTGACGTTCCATCCAGTCTTTGCCCACCACTCAGGGGTCTTGCTCGTCGTTTCCAGCTTCTTTCTCTTCTCGCTCTCGCACTCGTACCGATACTCGTCAGCCCCGAGCTCGTGGCATCAGGGCACCGCCCTGAGCTTGCAGAAGCGTGCGCAGTGGTGACGATACGATACTACGAGAGTAGTGGTCTGCTTCCTCCACCCCCGCGCAGCGAAAACGGTTACCGACTTACGACGGCGCGGCAGTCCTGCGTCTGCGGTTCATCACGAAGGCGAAGGGCCTGGGACTCAGGCTCGCCGAGATTCGGGAGATCCTGAGCCTGCACGACCGAGGCGAGTCGCCATGCGATCGCGTTCTGAATCTCACTAAGGAGAAAATCAATTGGGTCGATGAGCAGATCCGGGCTCTCCAGTTATTCCGTGCAGACCTGCAGCAGTTGTGGCACGAAGCACAGGAGAGCCGGGCTCAGACCCGCGATTGCGTCTGTAGTCTCATAGAAGATCACTCGATTGCGCAGGAAGCCGCGTACCCGCGTCAAAAACTCAACTAGTAGTCCTTCCCGCGCGCCACTGCCCTGACCAGTGTGTCAGTCGGAAATTGGCTGAGTTGATCCAACGCACGCTCTCCGTAAGGTCCGGGACATTCACAACAGAACGACCACTGCCGCTCTGTGATGAGATTCAGTTCCGTCTCGGCGGTCCAGATTCAAAATTACTGTCGGCTGTCTGGGGTGCGGGCGTGGCGAACCGTACGCCATTCAGCGGCCACTGAGCAGCTGCTCATGGCCTCGGGTCCAGATGAGACGAAATAGCGCCAGACCGATGACCGGGAGGATGATCCACTGCGCGAGCGGAAGGGCGCCGATGCCGACAATGGTCGGCATGTCATCGGCGTACGACCAGCGGCCGGCACGCAAGGCGATGATCTCGATCACGATCGTAATGACGAGACCCGTGGTGAGGTAGACCGTCACGGGACTGGCGGCGAGATGTGTTACCGGCCACTTCGAGGTTCCGACAATTGCGGCCGCGGCGAAGAAAGCCACCAGGGTGATCACCACATCCCCGGCGCTGGCCTGAAGGCATACCAGCGTAGCTGTCCAGAACGGCAGCTCCGTCATGTTCGCAAACCACTTCGCCTGCGCCATCTCCCACGCGAAGTGCATCGCGAAGACAGCGATCATCCAGGCGGCCCATCGCATCCGTCAGCTCTATGGAGTCGGCGGTTGTGTGAGCTGCCGGCTCTTGCGCACCAGAAAGACGGTGAGGGCAATGAGCGCGGCGATTGCGGCGATCCAGAATGCGATCATCAGCAGCATCATCACCATCATCATCCCCATCCCCATGCCGCCCTGCATCATCGGACAGGTACCCATCATTCCGCCTGTCCCATCACTACCGTGCATCATCCCATGCATGCCCGCCATTCCGGCGCTATCGTTCGCCGGGGTGTTCGCAAATCCTGCGGCGGCAAAGAGCAGAACGAGAATGAATCCTGTAAAAGGCGCGAATCGTTTCATGCTGTATGTTCCCTCCGACCCAGTTCGGTGCAACGTGCATTCCCTGACCCGCGTCCCTGAATCTGTCGAGTGACGCGTGTTCCGCTGTCAGCATTGGCTCCTTCAACTTGTAGGCACAGTCGTCGCAACTTGCACGTCGTGGTCGCTCCGCATGCAATCGAGAGTGATAGCCGCATGAGAGTGCTCGCCGCGATGGCGCATCCTGACGACGCGGAGTTCCTCTGCGCGGGAACTCTCCGTCTTCTCGCCGAGTGCGGCTGGGAGCTTCGCTCCATCACGCTCAGCGGCGGCGACATGGGGGCGCCGTCGGGACGTCGCGAGGAGGTCCGCGTGACGCGCACCGAAGAAGCGCGACGCGCGGCGGAGACGATCGGTGGCAGCTATCGGTGGGCTGGTCTCAGCGACCTGGCGATCTACTACTGTCCCGAACAGCTCGAGAAAGTCACCGACGCGCTCCGCGAATTCGCTCCCGACATCGTCATCACCCACTCGCCGGACTGCTACATGATCGACCACGAGGAGACCGCGAAACTCGTCCGGATGGCGTGCTTCGGCGCCTGCATTCCGCTTTTTCCCAGTGCCGAGCCTCCGACACGCAATGGCGTTCCCGCGCTCTACTACGCCGACGCGTTCGAGGGGAAGGACAAATACGGCAATCCCGTCGTCGCTTCGTTCTGGATCGACGTGACCTCGACGTTCGATGTCCGGCAGCGCGCGCTCGCCTGCCACGCCAGTCAACGCGAGTGGCTGCGCGCACAACACGCCATCGATGACTATTTGGCCACGAACGAGAGTTTCGCGCGCGAGCACGGTTCTCGATGCGGCGTGCAATACGCCGAAGGGTTCCGCCAGCACCTCGGCCACGGTTACCCGCAGCACAATCTGCTGCGCGAGGCGCTCACCGATTTCGCGCTCGATCCGTCTCGTCCTCTCCCCGGAGACGTCCGATGACGCGGCGGGTGAGCAAGATCACTCCCGAGTGGTGGGACTACACCACGCTCGATCCAAGCATCATCGATGATGCCGCGCGGCGCGTACTGGTAGACCTGTGCCTCACCTGAGTCTTCGATACGGATGACCTTTGCCTTCGGTGTGAAGAACGGTTGCTCGACCTCTCCGGCTGGTTCGACGCCCAACCCCGAGTCACGGAGATGCGTAATCAGCGACTGGTAATCGACGCTCGCTTCCGAGGATGAAGTGCCCGCCGCGCCGTCGTTCGCCGACTGTACGGGTGCGCATCCGATCGACACGACAACGAGCAGTGCAAGCGCGCTCTGGAAGTTCATGATGCAGCTCCTTTTGAGATGGTACTCGTCAGTGATCCGCGCTCCTCGAGCGTGACGACCAATGGATGTGGATGATCTTCCACCCCTCCGGCGACTTCCTCAGGAGCATCGTCTCGGTTCCCGTGAGATCAATGGTCTTTTTACCGAAGGTCCCGCTCGTCTCGGTTCTCGTCAGGATCCAGGCATGTTCACCGTCAATTCCGCTCGTCTGGTCGACAATCGTAGTTTCGACCGAGCGGAGAAATTTCATATCGGAGTGCAGATGGTGCGAAGCGTACTCGTCGCGCGACGCCTCGACACCTCCGGTCTCGTAAATGACGACGTCCGGTGCGAGATGACCGAGCGCTGCTTCCGCGTTCCCCGACTCGAGCGCCCGGTGAAAAGAGGCCACGACCTCGGCCGGTCCATCCGTGCGCTCAACGGCCTCGGCTCCAAAGGTGATCAGCAGGGCAAGCAGCAGGATCGTCTTGCTCTTCATGACCTGTCCCCGGCTGGCAGATGGATCTCGGCCGCCGTCTTGTCTTTGGCGTAATGAACGACCACGCGGCTACCGGCCTGGATGTCCTCACGGCTTCCAGGATTCTTTCCTTTTAAGATCACGGTGTCGCCTGTCAGGCGGACCGAGACGACGTCGCCGTCGGTAGACGTCACTGTTAGAGTATCGTCCTCGAACTTCTCGATCGTTCCCATGACATGGCCGCTTCCGTGTGCGAAAGCGATGACCGGAACAACCAGTATGAGGGCGATGGCGACTGCATGAAGTGTTCTCAATGCTCTCTCCCTGGTTTCTGGATCTCAGTGATGGTGGCCCCGCTCCCCGTGGAGTGGCGGAGCTTCGTTATTGGTCTCGACGTCTTCACCCGCGAGGAACGCTTCCATCGCCCGCTGCTCTTCCAGTTCGTGAAGGCTGACGGGGTTCATCGCTTCCATCTGCTCGAGCTCCTCGGATGTGATTTCTGGAAGGTGCCGGATGAAGTGGACGAGCTCCCAGTCCGCCTCGCTCGGCGGCGTTCCGGGCTCTCCCCAGGCCGGCATCCCGGTGAGTCGGATGCCGTTGCGGATGATGTAGGCGAGCTCGCCGTCGCTGAGCGACTGGGTGTCCGGGTGGGTCATGTCAGGAGCCTTCGGGTACAGCCCCTGTCCCATTTCCGTCTGTCCCTTGCCGTCATTCCCGTGACATGAGGCACAGTGGTCTGCCCAGTGGGCGCGAGCGGACACAAGCACCGTGTCTGACGGCTCGAGCGGATTCTCCAGCTCTTTCGCATCGGCGGGAATGGCCAGGGTGCGCATCGCTCGGGCGAGAGCCGCTTCGAGCGCAGATGGTTCCTCACGGGCGCTGATTCCTGCCCGTGTCTGCGTCCACGCGAGAGCCCCGAGTGCGATGAGAACGAGCGCGATCAATCCCAGCGCGAAGAGTCCGACCGATCGCTTCATGGTCCCCCGTAAGAGTGAAAGGCTTCGGTGGATTCCCGGGGCGGAGGGAGTTTCTGTTGAGAGCCAGGCCCTGCTCGGTGATTGCGGCGGCGCGGGCTACGACTCGGACTCGGTACCGTCCCAGGAGACGACCGATGAAAGGATCTGCCCGGGTGATCGAGGTTGTCTCTAACGGCGCATTCCAGGAGCCTCATTGTGCTGCTGGCGTACCGTCACTTCCTGCAGCGTGCATCGCCGCATGAACCGGCTCTATTCCTTCCCGGAAGTAGCTCTGATGATCGCCCGGCACCTCAATGAGCTGGGCTCCCGTCTGCTCGGCAACGCGACGGGCATCTTCGACTGGAGTGACTGCATCTGCCCGGCCGTGGATGAGCACCGCCCTGCCACCGATCTCCTGCAGCGCCTCTTGAACCGGCACCCGAAGCAGAATTCGGTTGACTGCACCATCGACGGCCGGCAGGTGGTGGAGCACGGAGTCGGAGACGACACCCGCATCGAGGTGCGGGCGAAGAGATGGCAGGAGACGCCGAAGCAGAGGGCGGAAGGCACACATCGCCGTGCAGGAGATGCGTGCCAGCGTGTCATTGAACATCAGCAGCGCGCCTAGCTTCGTCAGCCTACGAATCCCGCGCCGTGCCTGCTCTCCGTCCGCAAACACCGGCGTTCCCATGAGGACGACTCGGGAGACCTCCCCCAGGAACCGGGCCGCGTAATTGGCGGCCAGGATCGTACCGAACGAGTGGGCTACGAGCGTGAGCTGTCTGGTTGCATCGTTGGCGATGAGTGTGCGGCGGAGAGCCTCGATGTGATCGTCGAGCGAGTAGTCGATCCCGGCAGGCCATGGCGAGCGGCCAAAGCCGAGCGCATCGACAAAGATCAGCCGGTGCTCACCGGCCAGAGAGTCGAAGCTCTGGCCCCAGTACCTGGTGGAGCCCTGAAGGCCCGCGATGAAAACGACCGGGCTCCCCGAGCCCCGAACTTCGGTATAGAGAAGGTCGCCGAGATAGTCCCGTGCTGCGCGCTCCCGGGCGAGGTCCATTTCCGCCGCAATGTAGACACCTGCAGCCGAACCTGCAGCCAACCCGGCGACGATGAGCAGCCGTCGACGTCTTCGACTTCGTTTCGAGGTTTTCCGCATCTTTGGGGAGGGGAATGGAGAAGGATATGAGGATGTGAGGATATGAGAGCGAAGGATGTTCAGGAGTGTCGGCTGTAACTGCCTCAAACCCTCATATCCCCAAATCCTTACATCCTCGTATCCTGTCTCTCTCAGCTGAAGGAGACCGTGAGCTCGCCGCCCTCCTCCTGGTAGATCGTGTCGACGAACCGGATCGTCTGGGTCTTGAGCGACAGAAAGATTGAAGAGACGCGGATGCCGTGGGCGAAGAAGCGGACTCCCCGAAGGAGGTCGCCGTCGGTCACCCCGCTCGCAGAGAAGATGATGTCGTCGCCGGAGGCGAGATCCTTCGTGTCGTAAACTTTCCCGTAATCATCGAATCCCATCTCCGCGAGACGATTTTCCTGCCATTTCTCGAGAGGGTGAAGACGGCCGATCATCACGCCATTGAGACATCGCATCGCCGCCGCCGTGAGCACTCCCTCGGGAGCGCCGCCGATTCCCATCATCGCGTGAATGCCGGTTCCCCGTACCGCTGCGGCGATTCCACCGGAGAGGTCGCCGTCGGTGATCAGCTTGATGCGAGCCCCTGCTTCGCGCACCTCTGAGATGAGTCCTGCATGGCGTTCCCGGTCGAGAATGACGATGGTCAGCTCATTGATGTCGCGGCCGAAGGACTCGGCGATTGCCTGGAGGTTATCGCGCACGGACGCCTCGAGATCGACTTTTCCGGCTGCCGTATGACCGACGCAGATCTTGTCCATGTAGACGTCGGGCGCGTTGAGCAGGCCGCCTCGCTCGGAAGCGGCGAGGACGGCGATCGAGTTTGGCGTGCCGGTGGCGCAGAGGTTGGTTCCTTCCAGCGGATCGACCGCAATGTCGATCTCGGGGCATTCCCGGCGGTCATCGGTGTCGTTGCGGCCCAGCTCCTCGCCGACGTAAAGCATTGGAGCCTTGTCCCGTTCTCCTTCGCCGATGACGATCCGGCCGTTCATCCGGAGCTTGTTCAACTCGGTCCGCATCGCCTCGACCGCGACGTGATCGGAACGCTTCCGGTCTCCGCGACCCATTGTTCGCGCGGCGGCGATCGCGGCTTTCTCGGAGGCGCGCAGAAAGCCGATCTCGAGGCTCGGTTCCATCGGCCTTACCTCGATTCCGCCATCTCGGCTTCGCGGGCCTGCGCCTGATCCTCGTTCATCGGAGGGTTGAATGCCGCGATGCCCGTGACCGCCTGGCCGATGACGAGATTATGGATGTCGTGAGTTCCCTCGTAGGTCTTGACCGATTCGAGATTCAGCATGTGTCGGATGACGGGATACTCGTCGGAGATTCCGTTCGCACCGAGAATGTCACGAGCGGTGCGCGCGCACTCGAGTGCGATGTGGACATTGTTCATCTTGCCCATCGAGACGTGCTGCGGCCGGAGCTTACCGTCATCCTTGAGGCGTCCCAGCTGCAAGGCCAGAAGCTGTCCCTTGGTGATCTCGGTGATCATCCAGGCGAGCTTGTTCTGAACGAGCTGATGCGATGCTATCGGTTGCCCGGCGAACTGGATCCGGGACTTCGAGTACTCGACGGCGGTCTGGTAAACGGCCATCGCGGCTCCGAGAGCGCCCCAGGCGATGCCGTACCGGGCCTGGTTCAGGCAGCCGAGAGGATGTTTGAGCGTCGAGGTCTCCGGCAGAACGTTGGCGTCGGGAATCCTGCAGTTGTCGAAGAACAGTTGCGAGGTCACCGACGCGCGGAGCGAGAACTTGCCCATGTGGTAGGCAGTGCTGAAGCCGGGTGTGTCCTTTTCGACGAGGAAGCCTCGTATCCCCCCTTCGGCCTTCGCCCAGACGACCGCGACATCGGCGATCGAACCATTGGTGATCCACGACTTCGCGCCGTTCAGAATCCATGAATCTCCGTCGCGCTTCGCATGGGTACGCATCCCTCCGGGGTTCGACCCGAAGTCCGGCTCGGTGAGACCGAAACAGCCGATCGCTTCGCCCGAGGCGAGCTTCGGGATCCATTTGTCTTTCTGTTCCTTCGAGCCATATGTGTAGATCGGATACATCACGAGCGCGGACTGCACCGACACGAACGAGCGAAGGCCGGAATCGCCTCGCTCGAGCTCCTGCATGATCAGGCCGTAGGCGACGTTGTTCAGTCCGGGAAGACCATATTCGTCGATCGTCGAGCCGAACAGCCCCATCTCGGCCATCTGGCTGATCAGATGGCGGGGAAACTTCTCCTCACGATGGGCTTCCTCGATGATGGGAAGGACCTCTTCGTCGACGAAATCGCGAACGGTCTGGCGAATCATCAGCTCCTCTTCCGAAAAGAGCGAGTCGATGAGCATGTAGTCAACACCTGGAAATTGCGTCACGAAAGATGCTCCTGATCAGAGAAAAATACCGGCGCCGGTGCGCGGGGCCTGAATGATAGCAGAGGATGGAGAGGCGAAGAGTGAAGAGTGAAGGGTGAAGAGTGAAAGAAGACCTCATGCAGCGGGGTCCGATCACTACGGCTCGCGAGCGGGGTTGGCAGGCGCGTGAGTCCGTGTTGAGCGGTGCGTTGCTTCACGAGCCCACCACGGCTCGTCCTGCTTTCACTCTTCACTCTTCACCCTTCACCCTTCACTCTTCTCCTCGATTTCCCGGGCATGCTGTTCGGCGACGACCGTCCTGATCATCCGGGTCGCGGCTCCTCCGGTTCCCGCGCGGCGTGCCATGAACCAGACGCAGATCGCGATCACACCTCCGGTCCACGAGAGAGGGACGAGTGCTCCCATGAAGGGCCACATCAGCCACAGGAGCGCTCCGAATGCGCCGAGGGCGAGTAGTGCGACCCGTCCTCTCCCGGGACGCTCGAGAACCGGATCCGCCCGGAGCTCCACCGATCCGTGCCCGGAACCCGACCATGACACCGTCCCGCCCGGCGCGTGATCCTCGGGTCCGAGACGGAAAGTCATCGACCCGGGCGCGGTCTCGACGACTTCGCCGCCCCACTCCTCGACCACCTCGGCGACCGTAGTTGCGAGTCCGTCGAGGTAGACGTCGTCTTCGACGATCCGGACACGAGGACTACTCACGAGAACGGCTCCGTCGTGCAGCGAAGGGTCGCGTGAGCCGGTCGAAGAGGGGGATGGGCATCAACCGGATCAGACGCATCATCAGTACCGTCGGGAGGGGAAAGCTCAGCTCGGCCCGGCGTCGCTCGATCGCCCCCGCGATGATTCCCGACGCTTTCTCGGCCGACATGATGAATGGCATTCGGAATCGCGCTCCGTCGGTCATTTCGGTCCGGACGAATCCCGGGTTGATGATCGTCACGTCGACCCCGGTGCCGATGAGCTCGACGCGCGCGGCCTCGAGAAACGCCCTGACCGCGGCCTTCGTCGCCGAATAGACCGCCATCCCCGGCACTCCTCGAAATGACGACACAGAGGAGATGCCGACGAAATGTCCATCTTCGTCCTCGACCATACGAGGGACCGTCGCGGCGTAGAGATTGAGCAGGCCCTCGAAGTTCGTTCTGGAGATGATCCGCGCGTCGTGCCCTTCCATTTTCCGCACCGTCATCGGGACGCTCACGCCGGCGTTGGCCACGACCAGATCGATCTTTCCGAGGCGTTCACGGGTCTCGGCCACTCCACGCTCGACCGATTCGGGATCGGTGACGTCCATTTCGATCGCGATTGCCTCGCCATTTCGGACCCCGATCTCGTCGACGAGACGCTCGAGCAGTCCGGTCCTCCGCGAGGCTGCCGCCACGCGGAACCCCCGTCTGGCGAGCTCCATGGCGAGCGCGCGCCCAATCCCGCTCGACGCGCCCGTGATCAGGCAGACCTGGCTCCCGGAGCCGGAAATGTCGGACGTCACGCGAAAAGAATACAGGAGAAAGCGACCAAAACAGTGGGGAGCCGAACCGAACGCGGCGGAGAGCGTCGCTTGCGCAGGCTGATCGGCTCGCCTTCCTGACCTCCGCTGATGAAACGGGCAATTCCAGCAGGATAGACTGCGCCTTCGTGATCGACTCCGCTCACAGATCAGGAAGAGGCATCCGGCTCATAGGCGCAGCAGTCCTGACGCTGCTCGTCGGGGCCAGTACGCTCGAAGCAGTGGAACCGCAGCGCGTCCCGGAGCGGCCGGTTCTGATTCAGCAGATCGAGGCTCATCAGTCGGCCGGGCGATGGGAGGAAGCGATCTCGCTGCTTCGTCGTGCTCTCGAGCGAGCTCCGAACGATCGCGAGTTGCGAATCATGCTCGCGGAAACGCTCTCGTGGGGCGGACGGTTCGAAGAGGCGGAGGCGCTTTTCATCGAGCTCGCCGAACGCGAACCGAGCAGGCGCGTCCGAATCGGGCTCGCTCGGACGCTTCAATGGCAAGGGGACTACGGAGCGGCCATCGAACAGTATCGACTGTTGCTCGCCGAAGATCCGGGGGATATCGATGCGCTCGAAGGTCTGGCGAGGACCGAGTACTGGGCGGGAGATTTCAGATCTGCGGAGCGTCTCTTCGAGAGGGTGATCGCGGCCGATCCCGCGAGGGATCAGGCGCGGGTTGATCTCGCAGCGATCCGGGTAGCGGCGAGGTCTTTACTGACGACAACCGCTTTCTTCCGCTCGGACGATCAACCCTACGATGCCACTCATGCGGAGATCAGCGCAATTTTTTTCTCGGATCCGCTGACCAAATGGACCGTGACTGCGGAGGGAAGCCGATTGGAGGGGGAGGGGCGCGGGCTGCCGGCGTCCGGACTGCTCGAGGGCGAAACGGCGAGTATCGAGATCGCCTCCGAGATCGGTATCCCGGCTCTCGGACTGTCGCTCGAGGGAGCGGTGAGGCCCTTCCGCTTCGCCGACGGCGAGACGGTCTGGCTGGGAAGGGCCGCGGTCACGAGAAGGATCACCCCTGCTTCGACGCTCCAGGCCTTCCATCGGAGAGATGAGCTGATCCGGACGGTGACCTCGCTCGACGATCATCCCTGGGTTGCCTCGACGGGACTTCGCTGGTCGCTCGACCGGAAGGGGTGGTTTGCAGAGGTTCAGGCGCGAGCTCTCGACTTCAGCGACGGAAATGAAGGTGCGTCCGCGAGCGGTTACGTGCTCGCTCCGATTTTCGACGAGCCGGTTCGTTTCTCCGCCGGCGTGTCGGCGCTCTACGCGGATACGGATGTAAACCGCTTCCGGCTGGATTCGATCGAGTCGGTGCCGCTCCGGGGGGGTGGCTTCGCCTACAGCTACGAGGGAAGATACGATCCATACTGGACTCCGATCGATCTTCGCGAAGCGAGGTTGCTGCTGTCGATGAATGGAAAGATCGGCCCGGTGACGGGTTGGAGGGTGGATGGGACGTATGGAACGGCTCGGGACGAAGCGCTTACCTTCGGGCCCGATCGCGGATTTTTCCCCTTCCCTTCGAATCCGTTTTCCGTGAACTTCAACCGCAGCTTCGAGCCCTGGTCTCTGCGTGCGGCGATCGAGAGGGAGTGGCCCAGGTTCAGTCTTCAGCTCAGGTACGATCGCTGGCTGAGCGCCGAATACGAGTTCGAGGAGATTGGTGCAACCCTGGTCAGACGATTCTGAGATCTTTCGCCACCGAAGAGCGGCGCCGATTCGAGGATGGCACCGCTGGGCGCTGATGACGCTGATCTTTCTCGGCCTGCAGAGCGTCGTTGTGTTTGCTCTGTGGTGGTTTCAGCCTCGCCACATCAATCAGCCGGTCCTTTTTGCACTCCTGTCGCTCGCCACCTGGTACGGAGTGTTCCGGATCATCGTCGGGTGGTACAACGCGTTTCACATCGAGCACCCCCCCTATATCGAGCCGCCCGAAGGAATGAGTGTGGCGATCTTCATTACTTCGAGCCCGGGGGAGCCTTACGAGATGTTCGTCCGGACCCTCGAAGCTGCCCGGCAGATCCGTTACCCTCATCAGACGTATCTGCTGGACGACACACGGGACCCGCGATTCGCCGAGCTGGCCGCCGAAAAGGGGGCGGTTCACCTCGAGATCGTCGGCGTCCCGGGTGCGAAAGCCGGAAAGATCAATGAGGCGCTGCGGCGGACCGATGAGGATTTCATTCTCGTTCTCGATCCCGACCACATCCCGTTTCCCGAGTTTCTCGATCGTGTACTCGGCCAGTTCGAGAATCCGGAGGTGGGATTCGTACAGGTTTCACAGGCGTATCACAATCCCGGGGAGTCGTTCGTGGCGCGAGCGGCAGCGGAGCAGACTTTCGCCTTTTACGGTCCGATCATGCAGGGAATGCACGGTACGGGCACGACGGTCGCGATCGGTGCGAATTGCACCTTCCGGCGGGAGGCGCTCGAGTCGATCGGTGGCCATGGAATCGGGCTCGCCGAGGATCTGGTCACTTCGATCCGATTGCATGCGGCCGGCTGGAAATCGGTCTACGTACCGGAGATCGTTTCCCGTGGTCTCGTGCCAGCGGATCTGAGCTCGTTTGCGAAGCAGCAGCTGAAGTGGTCGCGAGGCGTCCACGAAGTCCTCTTTCGGGAGTACCCGCGCCTTTTCACCAGGCTCACGCCGCATCAGCGGATCTCGTATCTGATGATCGGCAGCTATTACTTCGTCGGAGTCACCAGCCTGATCTACTTCACGATTCCTCTGCTGTATCTGTGGCTCGGCCAGAATCCCGCGGCGATGCTGATCATGGACTACCTCCGGCATGCAGTTCCCGTAGGTCTCTTCGGTCTGTTGATCTACCGATTTGTTCACGAGTGGCTCTGCGACCCGGCGAGGGAGCGCGGCTGGCACTGGCGGGGTACGCTTCTAAAGATAGGATTATGGAACATCCACCTTCATGGCTTGGTTCTGGCGTTGGCTCGTGTGGATGTCCCCTACATACCGACTGAGAAGAGGCGCCGGACCGGGAGGTTCCTGGTGATGGCGCGAGTTCCCCTGACGGTCATCGCCTTGTCTGCGGCTACCATCGTCTGGACGATCTACTCCAGGTTGTACCTGCTACCCGAGGCGGAGGTGCGCATCACGACCGAGGTCACTTTCGGCATGATGGCCTTCCTCACGGCCAATGTGATCATGATGAGCGGGCGTCTCTACGCCGCGTGGCAGGACAGGACCCTTGTTCGGAGCGAGTCATGACGGACCGCGGACGATATCAGCTCTTCGCGTTCGCTCTCGGATGGTTCGCCCTGATCGGCGTGGCATTCCACCTCGGTCTCGACCGGCTCTACCAGGCGGGGGTCGACAGGCTTGGAGTCAGCGTGGCCCGAGTCGGTCAGTTCTTCTCGGATGCGGAGGGGGACGCCGTACGGAGAGTGCGGCATTCGTCGCGGCTGGATTATCTCGAGCCGCTGCGTCCGGTGCTCGATTCGGTCGATCAGCTGAAAGATCCCCCGAGAACACTGTTCGGGGCCTACGACGGCGGGTTTCCGGGAACGTTCGCCGGCTTCAACCGGCTCGAGGACGAGCTCGACTTCAAGTTTCCGATCATCTCCTTCTACAACGCCTGGGGCGACCGGCCGGACCAGCAGTTTCCGAGACGGATGGTCGAAACGATCGCGAGCATGGGCTCGGTTCCGCTGATCACATGGGAGCCGTGGACCGTCGACTTCGACGATTCGGTCCGTACGAACCTTCCGAGCCGGGAAGAGCGAGAGTATGCCTCGATGCAGGCGATCGCAAGAGGCGATTACGATTTTTACGTCGTCCGTTGGGCCCGCGAGGCCGCGGCGTATGGCAAGCCGATATTCGTCCGCTTCGCACACGAAATGAACGATCCGTACCGTTACCCGTGGGGACCCCAGAACGGCAACCGGCCAACGGATTTCGTCGCCGCATGGATCCGCGTCCATCAGATCTTCCAGAAGATGGAGGCCACGAATGTTCTCTGGATCTGGTCGCCTCACGTTTCGATGCCCTGGCTCGAGTACTACTATCCGGGGGACGAATATGTCGACTGGATCGGGGTGGGAGTTCTCAATTACGGCAATGTAGCGTCCTGGTCGCGATGGTGGAGTTTTCATCAGATACTCGAAAAGGCGTACCCGACGCTGATATCGCTCGACAAACCGATCATGATCAGCGAATTCGGCACTCTCGACGAAGGGGGCAATATGGCCGCGTGGTACCAGCAGGCGTTCTATCAATTGAATCATCACTACGGGCGTGTGCGAGCGGTGGTGTTCTTCAATGCGGCGGCGGACCGTTCAATCTCCACGGAATGGCCGCTCGACTGGAGCCTGACTCAGAGCGAGCGCGCGACGGAGATCGTCTCGAGGGAGGTTGCAAAAGCATCGAGATGGTGAGATCGATTCGACATTGGGCTCTGGTCCCGGGAACTTTGCTTCTGGCTCTGGCGGCCGCACTGCCCGCGGCGGCGCAAACGAGCTTCGTCACTGGTCATGTCAGGACCAGCACCGGCGTCGGGATACAGGGGATGGTGGTAAGCGCGTACAGCCTCAGCGGCGCGGAGATCGCCAGCGAGGTCACGAGTAGCGACGGAAGTTACACCCTTGCGCTTTCGAGCGCGACCTACAAGCTGCTCGCATACGATCGGGACGGGGCGTTCGCGACGAGCTTCTATCGGGACGCTTCGTCATTCGAGACCTCGGCCGAGGTCGGCGTGCCGCCGGGGAGTACGATTCAGAACATCGATTTCCGGCTCGAGAAGGGATACTTCGTATCAGGGACCGTCCGTGTGCCCGCGGGAATCAGCCTCTCGGATGTCGTGGTCGCGGCCTACAATCTCAACGGAAGCCGGCGCGGCTATCAAAAGGTCTCACCGACGGGTACGTATTCGCTGGTCCTGCCCGCGGGTACGTACAAGTTCGCGGCGTACGACGAGCGCCAGATTCTCGCGACGCAGTTTTTCGACGACGCCCTCTCGTTCGGAGGTGCCCTGACCGTGCAGGTGACGAGCAACCTGCCGCTCGATTTCAGTCTTCAGCTCGGCGGGCGCATCTCCGGAACGATCACGAACCGGAAGACCGGGGGTCCTCTCGAAAATGTATGGGTGTTCGTCTATGACCTCGCCGGAACAGTCGTGGTTTCGGCGGTGACGGACTCGAGCGGCCGATATTCGGTGGCAGTGCCGGCCGGTACGTACAAGCTCGGTGGAGTCGATCCGGAAAAACGGTTCGTCCCGGGCTTTCTCGGCAACGTCTCGACTTTCGAGAGCAGTCCGACGGTCACGGCGGTCGCTGGCCAGCAGTTGAATGGACTGTCGTTTTCGCTGGAGGAGAACACGCCCGAACCGGTGATCACGACGTTATTCATCCCCGTCGCAGCCAGCAACGCGGGTTCGGGTGGAACGTTCTTTCGTACTGATGTCTGGATTCAGAATCCACATTCTTCCCTGCTCGAGGTCGAGGCGACCCATCTTCCGCCTCCCTCTTCCGGGCAGTCGCCTCTCGCAAAAGTGTTTCTGGTACAGGCGAGATCGCAGAGGCATCTGCGCGACATCGTTGCGACGGAGTTCGGACGAAGTGGCGGAGGGGCTTTGAAGCTGACCGCCACCTCGGGCTTTGTGGCGACGAGCAGAACCTACAACGATCCTGCCGATCCTTCGGTCGGAACCTCGGGTCTCTCCATTGCCGCTCAACCGGCAACGGAGACGCTCGCGAAGGCGATCATTCCGGGACTGTCGAACAGTCCGAAGTACCGCTCCAACGTCGGCGCTTTCAACCCGGGGCCGAATCCGATCGAGATTCGTTTCTCTCTTTACGACGAGAATGGTTTGCTCATCGGTGAGGGGAGCCGCCTGTTCGCACCGCTCGAGTGGTTTCAGGCGAACACGATCTTCGCTTTCCTGGGCGTGTCCACGAACGGCTCGGAGAATGCCTACCTCATCCTGAGCTCGAAGGAGGGATCGTTCTTTTCGTACGGGACGGTCGTGGACGGGAAGAGTGGCGACTCGACCCTGATCCTCCCGTCACCGAGCGAAGACGGAGAGACGGACGGCTGAAAGCTGTCGTACGCGGAACCCGGTCACGCGGTGCCGCGATCTGCCGTCATCGTCATCAGAAGCTCTTCGATCGTCGCCGCCGGAACCGCCGGAGAGAAGAGGAACCCCTGCCCCTGGGAACATCCGCTGGCTCTGAGGTGCTCACATTGCTCTTCGAGCTCGATCCCCTCGGCGATCGTCCGCAGACCGAGATTTTCGCTGAGCAACAGGATGGCGGTGACGATTGAATGATCGTGTGAATTGATCATCATGCCGCGAATGAACTCCTGATCGATTTTGACGGTGTCGATCGGAAACTTCTTGAGGTACATCAGCGACGACCTTCCGGTACCGAAGTCGTCGACCGCGATTCGTATGCCGGTGGCTCTGATCTCTTCGAGAAGCCCGACCGTCCATCCCGATCGCTGCAGCGCGATCGATTCGGTAATTTCGAGCTCGATCATGCTCGAATCGACATCCGCCTCTCGAATCGCGGCCTTCACGACACCGAGAAAATCCTTCTGATGAAACTGCCGGGCGGATACGTTGATGGCCATCTGCATGCGCGGGTTCAGAGCCTGCCAGGCTTTCAGGTCCATGCAGGCGCGTCGCAGAATGTGCTCGCCGAGCGGGACGATCAGCCCTGTCTGCTCGGCGAGCGCGATGAAACCGGATGGCTCCACGACAACGCCCTCCGGATGGTGCCAGCGGACGAGCGCCTCCACACCGGTGAGCTCGCGTGTTTCGAGGTCGTATTGGGGCTGATAGTAGGGGACGATCTGCCCGAGGTCCATCGCGGTTCTGAGCTCCTCCTCGACCGACATCCTGCGGATTCCCCTTGCGCTGTCTCCCTCGGGATAGCTGAGCACGCCGTCGCCGCCTCGAATCTTGACGCGGTACATCATGCTGTCCGCGTTCTGCAGAAGCGCTTCTGCGTCGTCGCCGTCCCGGGGGAAGAGGGAAGCTCCGATACTCGCAGTCACGAAAATCACTTCGTCATCGATCGAAATTGGACTTTCCAGCGATAGCCGGAGTGTCTCGGCTACATCCTGGATGGACTCTTCTTTGCGGAGATCGGGAAGGATGATCACGAACTCGTCGCCGCCGAAACGCGCGACGGTATCGCTCGCGCGTACGACCCCCGACAGGCGCTGGCCGACCTGCTGGAGCACTTCGTCGCCGATCTGATGACCGAGGACGTCGTTGACGCCCTTGAGGTCATCGATGTCGAGGAAGATGACGGCGACCTGAAGATCGAGGCGTCGCGCGCTCTCGATGGCCATGTGAAGACGATCCTGAAGAAGGCTCCTGTTCGGAAGGCCGGTGAGAGGGTCGTGGTGAGCGCGATACTCGATCTCGAGCTCCGACAACTTTCGTTCAGTGATGTCGAGAACGATGCCTTCGATCAGCCCTTCCTCTTTAGTGAACCGCGCGTTTTCCAGCGCCCAGAAGACTTCCCCGTCGCGGCGAACCAGCTCGACTTCCAGATTCGACAGGACGCCATCCTGAATCAATTGTTTGATGACACGCGCCCTTTTTTCGGGATCGCGATAGGTTATCTGGCCCGATTCGATGAACTCTTCGATAGACTCGAAGCCGAACATGCGAGCACACGCCGGATTGGCGCTCACGATTCGCCCCCGGGTCGTAGCCACGTACACGCCGGCCAGGTTTCTGTCGAAGAGACTTGCATACCTCGCCTCCGAGGAGATCAGAGCGACCTGTGCGCCGAGGCGACGCTCGAACTCCTCTCGGAACTGAGCGGTTCGGTTCGTAACGCGCTGCTCGAGCTTCTGGTTGAGATCCTCGAGGTCGTTCTGGGTTGCCTCGAGGCGCGAGACCATGTCGTTGAAGGCCGTGGCGAGCGTTCCCACCTCGCTTCCGTCCGGTACCTCGGCCCGCTCTCCCCGTGCGCCGTGAGCAATCCGTTTGGTCGTCTGAACGATCTTCTCGAGAGGTCCCGTCAGCAGCCCCGCGAGAAACCATGACCCCGCCACACCGAGTGCGAGAAAGAGCAGCGCCGAGCTCGCAACCGCTCGCCGGCCCGCGGCGACATTTGCGTTGTGCCGGTCCATCGAAAACCCGAGATAAAGCTGGCCGATCGCTCGAGGGCCATCCCGGATCGGTGCGACTGCCTGGTAGACCCGCTCGTCCTCGGTGAAGCCCCCCCGTACCTCGGAAGAGAGTGCCGGCTGTGGTGCCGGCGGTGGACCGGTGGGAAGGGTTGCATAGCCCGACTGGTCCGCCAGCGTTTCGTTGAACGCAGAGAGAACCGTTCCCTCCATGTCGGTAGCGACGATATAGACCAGATCGGTACTCTGGCGAAGGGCCCTGAGGATCGGAGCGCCGGAGACGGGGCGGCCCGCCGAGACGCTTTCACTGAGCCCGTGAGCTCCCATCGTGGCGATGCTCGTCGCGGTATCGCTCATCGACAGTCGGGCGCCATCGCGGATTCGCAAAGGGAGGTACCAGATGAGGAAGATGGAGATCATGCCGATGAGCGCGCTGATCAGAAGCGCGAGCTTCGTCCGAAGACTGAAGGAACGCTCTCTCGGCATGTCTAATATTTACCATTGTTCGCCACACGGCTGATAGCAGCCGACGAAAACTCATCAGTCAGACTGGGGACCTGGCGCACAGCAAACGCTGCATTCCGATGGCGTCGTCCCTCACGGCTTCGAGCTCCTCGCGAACGGGTACGAGAAGCTGCTGAAAGTCCTGGCGCTGCTGAAGTTGTGCAAGCCACGGGTGGTGCTCGAGTGTGTGGAGGCCGTTGTTTCCGAGCCGGATCGTATCGCGAACGCGGGCAACCGCACCGTCATCGTCGCCGACACGGGCGAGCGCGAGCGCCGCCCGAAGGGCTGCGTAATGATTCGATTCGGCGGCCGGGGCGATCGCTTCCAGCTCCTTGATAACCGTCTCCCGTTCGCCGCGATCAGCCGCGATCATCGCCCGCAGACCGGTTCCGGCGAAGTGACCGGGAGCGAGCTCGTCAACTCTCCGTCCATGCCGGGTAGCGACGACGACATTGCCGAGCTGAAGATGAGCGAGAGCAAGGATGTCGTGTCCCGAAAGCTCGGTCTCCGGAACGCGCAGGGCATCACTGGCGGTGGCGATCGCCAGTTCCGGCTCGAGCCCATTGATGTACCAGTAGCCTCGTATCCGGGTGTCGTTCGAGGAAGGATCGATCGATGTGAAGCGATCGATCAGGCACTGGGCGCGCTCCATGTCACCCAGTGAAACGAAGTAGGAGATCACAGGGGCGAGCGCCTGCGGCTCGTTCGGATCGAGCCGCAGCGCCGCCAGATGCTCGCGGACCGATTCGGTGAATCGATTGTCCTGGCGGACGAGAGTCCTTCCGAGGGCCACGTGGGCCGTCGGAAGCGTCGGATCGAGTCTCACGGCCTGGCGCGCGTACCACTCCGGCGACGCGAGGTCTTCGGGAACCTGGACGCCGCGGACCCGACCGAGCGAAAGAGCGATTGCGAGCTCGGCGTATGCCGCTGCGAACTCCGGGTCGAGCTCGGTCGCCGCCACCAGTGATTGAATCTGTTGGAGCTGCTCTTCCGGAATGCTGGACCCGGTGAGCGCGCGAGCGCGAAGGTAGTGTTCGTATGCCTTTGTATTCTCGGTGAAGGGACGTGAGGTTCGGTTCACATTCGTCCCGCGAAGGTTCCGGCGGAGCGCAGTGACTGTTTCGTCAGAGACGCGGTCGATGAGACCGATCAGATCCTCCCGGTTTCCCTCGATCGTATCGGACCAGACGCCAAAGTTGCTTCTCGTGTCGACCAGTTGAAGACTGACGCGGATCCGGCCGCCGCTGCTGAGAAAATTGCCCGTCAGGATCGCATCCACTTCGAGAGCATCGGCCGCGTCGGCGAGCGTGTAGTCGGCCCCGCCGTACCTCAGGGCCGAGGCCGTCGGCCGGACGCGAAGGAACTCCACCTGCTGTAGTTTCGTGATCAACGCGTCGGCAAAACCGACCGAAAGAAATTCATCACCCTCGGTGACGGCAAGGTTCGTCAGCGGAAGCACCGCGACCGACTCGATCGGTCCGCCGGCCACCGGGGTTTCCCGGAAGAAATCGCCGAACCACACTCCGAAAACCAGCAGTACGATCGCGAGAATCGCGGTCGCCCCCGGAACGAGCCATACACTTCGCCGGCGGGTCGCGAGAAGCCGGTAACTGCGTCGCGAGGTCTGGGCGCGGGTTCGGTCGAGCTCCTCGTCGAGCGCCGCGAGATCCTCGACGAGAGCATCCGCGCTCTGATATCGGTCGGCGGGGTGCTTCTGAAGCAGTCGAGCGATGACCCGGGCGAGCTCGGGACCGATCGGAAAATTCGCGGACTCGAGAGGAGCGGGTTCTTCCTCCCGGATCATTTCGAGAAGCATGAGAGGGTTCTCCGCCGAAAAGGGGAGCTTCCCCGAGGCCATTTCGTAGAGAACTACGCCCGTGGAGAAGAGGTCGCTCCGAATATCGGGCTCCATCCCGGCGGCTTGCTCGGGGGAGATGTAGGGAACGGTGCCGAAGAAACTCGACGCGGTCGAGGCATCCGGGCTCGTCGGAGCGTTGGCGCCGGCCGTGACGACCCGTGCAAGGCCGAAATCGAGAATTTTGACGGCGTCGTCGTCGCTGACGAGGACGTTCGAACTTTTGATGTCGCGATGAATGATTCCGCTCCTGTGAGCCGCAGCCAGACCCGCGGCTATCTGCCGGGCGATTCGCAGAAAGCGGTCGAGCGTGATCTCTCTCCTTCGGATGAGCGTCGACAGCGTCACCCCCTCGCAGTACTCCATCACGATGTAGGGACGACCCTGATCATCCGTGCCGACTTCGTGGATCGTGGAGATGCTTGGATGCCGGATCGCCGCGGCCGCCCTGGCCTCGCGAAGTGAGCGGTCCGCGGACGAATAGTGCGGACCGCCGGCATTCAGCAGCTTGAGAGCGACGTCCCGGTCCAGATCCGGGTCGTGCGCGAGGTACACCGTTCCCATCCCACCGTGGCCGAGAAGCCGGCGGATCTCGTACTTTCCGATTCGAACGGGGATCTCTTCCGAGCTCAATGCTTTTTTCGCCCTTCGGGCAGCCCGGACGGCGCCGGCGCCACGCCTGCCGTGGGGCCAGCTCGTTGCCCGCAGTGGATCCCTTCCGGCAATTCCGCTCCCGGTCGATCTGCTGCCTGATCGAGTGAAGATACTCCCTCGTTCAGTCCGGAGTCCAGACGGATTCCGCTATTGAAGGCCGGACCGATCCGGCGATGTCGCTAGCTCTGCGCGTCAGCGAGAGGCCTGCGAGAGCAGGGCGTATCCGATCATCTTGTAGAGGAGTCGCGCTCCGACGTTGGCGTCCCACTCGGTCTTTCCCGGGGAGACCTCGCACAGGTCGAGACCGACGATGCGACGGCCGGACCGGACGACCGCGCTGAGCAGCCCGATCGCCTGGTGCCACGACAGCCCGCCCGGTACCGGAGTTCCGGTTCCAGGGCAGAGAGTCGGGTCGAGACCATCGATGTCCCATGAGAGATAGACGTGCTGCGGGAGCGCGTCGACGATCTCCGCCGCCATCTCGCTCCACAGCTCGCCCGCCTGGGCCCGGGATGCGAGGTCGCTGTCGTACCAGGCGCGAATCCGATCTCCTGATTCGGCGATCATTCCCGCCTCGGCGCCCCCCACGTCCCGCAGACCGACCTGGACGATCTTCGACACGCCGGGAATCTCCTGAAAGACATTGAAGAAGATGGAGGCATGAGACCACCTGAAGCCCTCATAGCTTTCGCGCAGGTCCGCGTGGGCGTCGAGGTGGAGCACTCCCAGGCCGGGGAACGCTTCCGCGTATGCGCGCATCGCTCCGAAGGGAACCGAGTGATCCCCACCGAGGACGACGGGCATCCGATTCCTACCGATCCAGAAGCGAGTCTGTTTGTAGACCCACTCGTTGACCTTTTCTCCGATTGAATCGACTTCGGCAAGATCCCTTTGAAGGTCCGGGTCGTCGTCGATCACCCCCCCTTTTTCGATGATCGGCTTGGCGAGCCGGCGAGCCTCCTCGTTCCAGGCGACGATTTCCCGGGGAAGGTCGAGCATCGCGATTCCCGCCTCGTACGGCTTACCGGTGTCGTGGTCGTAGAGGTCCACCTGGCGGGATGCCTCCAGCACCGCAGCGGGGCCGTCGGACGTTCCACCGCCGTAGGATGTCGTCGCTTCGAAGGGGACGGGAACGACGATGACTGCAGCGTCCTCGGGGTCGATGGAGAGCCCGTAGATGCCCGAGTCGGCCGGTGCAGCGGCATCTGGATCGAACCCGGCGGACATCAGTCGAGATCGAGAGGTCCCGGCATCGGGCTGCTGTCCTTATCCGCGCGGTCGAAGGCTTCGCGAAACTTTTCCTCGAGAATCCGTTGCCGTTCCTTTTGCGAGCTCATCTGGCGCTCGAAGGCTTTCTCGCGTTCACTTTTCTGGGAATCGAGATCGCTCATCATCGCGAGCAGATCCCGTTTCTTCGTCGCGGCCGGCTTCTCGTGGAGAAGGACTTCGCCCGAGGCCCGATCGACGATCAGTTTCGCTGAACAGCACGGACAGTCGATTTCGAATGGTTCGTTCTTCATTGGTTCCTCGCAAGAATGTACCAACCCGGCGTCGCGAGGTCTTCCCGTGACCAGGGAATGCCCGCCGCGTCCATTCGGCCGGTGAATTTATCGAACCCCGCCACGTCGTACGGGGGGTGAGCGGTGGTGGAGATCAGATTCCATTGCGCCATATGGAGCGTATCCTCGATGGTCTTCCGGGTGTAGAAGCGGAGATGTCCGATGCAGATCGGCCCGGCGTAGATGTAATCGAAACGTCCGAGGAGAAGGTCCTGTACGACTGGCCAGAAGGCGACGTTGGGAATGCTGAGAAGCAGCACGCCCCCGGGCTCAACGACGCGCTTGAGCTCGCGAAGAAACTCCCAGGGATCTTCCAGGTGCTCGAGTATGTCGCCGCCAACCACGGCATCGAACTTTTCGTCGATGCGGCGGACGACATCCCGGACGTCGGCGACGAACACTTCGTCGAGAACGCCCTCGGCGACCCTGGCGGCGCGTTCGTCGATCTCTACTCCGGAGACGAACGACTTCTGGCGGGCTTTGATCGCTGCTCCGAGTCTGCCTTCTCCGCATCCGATCTCGAGGACTCTTTTGGCGTCGGTGGGAACGAGCGAGAGGATGTCCTCTCGGACGAACGATCTCTGAGAGGCGTACCGGTAGAGAAACGCAGACTCGGCGATCGCTACGGTGTGTCCGCCGAGAGCCGAGGTGATTTCTTCGTCCGACGAGTTGAGCCTATCAGTCCGGCAGAGGAAGAGCCCGGGATCTGCGCCATTCCAGGTGACCGTTCTGACATTTCGCGGCGCCTCGCGGGCCGACCTGTCTTCGAACTGGCGGAGTGTCTGCGCGCCACCGGGTACCGTGCCGAGCTGCTCGGGTTGGTTCGTGATGTTGGTCATCGGCACGACCGCGTCGGCATCAGGAGACGCTTCGAGGGCTTCGAGCATCCTTCCGACGCAGGAAGGCGAGGCGATCCCGAGAGCGTCGGTGAGCACCAGCGCGTATGGTGTCTCCACTCCGTTGAGCACCTGACTCGCGGAGGAGTCGCGATCGAAATCAGCCATGGCGAACCAGTCGGTCTGGCGCTCCAGAGTCAGTCGGGCCTGCGTCAGCCCGTACCCCGTGTCGAGAGAAAGCTTACGCAGCCGGGCGAACAGGATCGTGATGTCGCTCACGGCTGCCGCTCCGGGTAGGGGCCCAGCCCGAGCTCCGGCCAGATCTTCCTGATTCTCGCCACCACCTCGTCGGACATCTCGATCTCGTCGGGCCACACCCGATCGAAACCTTCTCCAGGCAGCTTTCTGGTTCCGTCGATTCCCATGTGACTTCCATAACCAAAAGCGCGCGACGCATGATCGAGCACGTCGATGGGGCCCATCACCATCTCGACGTCGCGCTCCGGGTCGATATTGTTCAGCGCGTACCATGCCACCTCTTCGAGCGAGTGGGGATCGATATGGTCGTCGACCACGAGAATGACCTTGGTGAACATCGCCTGACCGAGTCCCCAGATACCGTGCATGATTTTTCGCGCGTGCCCGGGATACCTTTTCCTGATCGAAAGGATCATCAGATTGTGGAAGACGCCCTCGGCCGGCATGTGCATGTCGACGATCTCGGGAAACTGCTTCTTCATGATCGGCAGGAACATGCGCTCGATGGCGAAGCCCATGTGTGCGTCTTCCTGCGGGGGCTTTCCGACGATCGTCGTCATGTAAACCGGATTCCTGCGCATCGTCATCGCTTCGACGTGAAAAACGGAGTACGGCTCGACCGGTGTGTAGAAGCCGGTGTGATCGCCGAATGGTCCCTCGGCTCGCCGCTCGGCGGGGTCGACCCATCCTTCCAGAACGATCTCCGCGTTCGCGGGGACCTCGAGATCGTTCGTGATGCATTTGACCATCCTGACGGGCTGATCCCGGGCGAAGCCCGCAAACATCATCTCGTCGATGTCGGGGGGAAGCGGGCAAACAGCCGAAAAGACGGTGATCGGATCCGAGCCGATCGCGACCGACACGGGAATCTTCTCGATTCTTGCCGCCTCGGCATCCTGGTGATGTCGCGCCCCATCCTTGTGCAGCTGCCAGTGCATGCCGGTCGTCTTCGAGTCGTACACCTGCATGCGGTACATTCCGCAGTTGCGTCTTCCGGAGGCCTGATCCTTCGTGAACACCAGCGGCATCGTGATGAACGGCCCGCCGTCCTGAGGCCAGCAGGTGAGGACCGGAAGGAGGCCGAGGTCGACCTCGTCTCCGCGAAGAACCACCTCCTGGCAATCGCCCGAGCCGACGACCTTCGGGAACGCCTTGGCGAGCTCTCCGAGGGCAGGCAGCATTTTGATCTTGTCGATCATTCCGGTGGGGATCCGCGGCTCGAGAAAGAAATCGAGCCGATCGGTCCAATCTTTCCAGTCCTCGACCCCGAGCGCGAGCTTCATCCGGCGCTCGGATCCGAGCAGATTGATCGCGACCGGCATCTTCGAGCCCTCGACATTCTCGAACAGGAGTGCGGGCCCATGGGCTTTGGAGACCCGATCGGCGATCTCGCTGATCTCCAGGTGAGCGGAGACCTTTTTCGAGATGCGAACGAGCTCGTCCTCACGCTCGAGCCGGCGCAGAAAGACAGAGAGATTTTCGTAAGCCATCGCCGCGTCGTAGTATAGCGACTGGCGTTTGGCCATGATGACCGAAGAGCCCATCGAATATCCGGAAGGGGAATTCACCCTTCCGATTTTTCCTCTGCCCGACTTCGTATTTTTCGCGCACACCCGGGTTCCGCTTCATGTGTTCGAGCCCCGCTACCGCGCAATGGTGAGTGAAGCGCTGGAGAGCACGCGGCGAATCGGCCTGGTCCTGCTGAAGGAGGGCTGGCAGACGGATTACTACGGATCGCCTCCAGTTCATGCCTACGGTACGGCCGGACTCATCGAAAGCTCCTATCACTACGAGGATGGCCGATACGACGTGATGCTTCGGGGCCTCGTACGCTACAGAATTCTCGGCGAGAGCCACGAAGGGGAGTATCGCGTAGCGAGGGTGATCGCCGAGCCCGAGTTTCATGGGCGACCCGAGAAGATCTCGGAGCTCCGGAGCGAGCTCGTCGCGTTGTCGAAGCGCTATCTGCGACACTTCCCCGACAAGCCGGAAGTGCCTGAGCTCGAGACGGCACCTTTCGATGCGATCGTCAACGCCCTGGTGATGGCGCTCGGTTTCGACTCCGACAGGAAGCAGAAGCTCCTCGGTCTCAGCGATCTGACCGAACGGGCCCGGGTGGTGAGCGAATCGATGAGCGAAAAGCTCGAGATCATCGACTTTCTGGCGCCCTTCCGGAAGCCGGGCAATCCCACAAACAACTAGACGAGGAGCAGAGCACGATGGCGAAGGCGATACCCGAAGGATACCGAGCGCTCACCCCCTACATCGTGGTCGATGGTGCCAACGATGCGATCGAGTTCTACGTCCGCAACTTCGGCGGCAGGGTTTCGGTGAAACTCGACAGCGGTGACCTCGTCGGTCATGCCGAGATCATCATCGGCGACTCGATGCTCATGATCGCCGATGCTCAACCCGACATGGGATGGCCGGCGCCGGCCGCGGGAGCGGCACTTCCGATGTCCCTGGTCCTCTATACGGAAGACGTCGACGCAGTGTTCGCGCGCTGCATCGAGGAGGGAGCCGAAGAAGTCAGACCTGTCGAGGATCAGTTCTACGGCGATCGATCGGGGACCATTCGGGATCCGTGGGGTCACTTCTGGACGATTGCAACCCACATCGAGGATGTCAGCGAAGCTGAGATGAAGGAGCGAATGAGCCGGATGTGAGACCTGAGCTCGGGGATCGTTCGGTCGTCCAGTACGTGGATCCCCCTCAGATTCCACACACGCGCTGATCTCTGCCCCCACGGCCGGATCACTTGATAGAATTCGGGAAGCGGGCGGGGCGCTCCCCCCGAGACGTTCCCCTCAGACGATGTCGTTCGTACACCTTCACCAGCACACGCAATACTCACTCCTCGATGGAGCCAGCAGGCCGGCTGCTCTCGCCGCGCGTGTGGCCGAGCTGGGAATGCCGGCCTGCGCGATCACCGATCACGGAAACCTCTTCGGCGCGGTCGAGTTTTACGAGGCGATGGTGGCGGTCGGGGTCAAGCCGATCATCGGTTGTGAGACCTACATGGCCTTCGGATCCCGCCTCGAACGGCTCGGCCAGGAGAATCAGCAGGCGGATGCAGGGTCGAACAATCACCTGATTCTCCTTGCCCGAAACGAGACCGGCTACAGAAATCTCGTCAAGCTCGTCAGCGCGGGCTTTCTCGAGGGCTTCTACTACAAGCCGCGCATCGACAAGGAACTGCTCGACCGCCATCGGGAGGGCCTGATCTGTCTCTCCTCATGCCTGAAAGGGGAGGTTTCCCAGGCGCTCGCATCGGACGATTACGAACGGGCGAAGAAGGCGGCTCTCGAGTACAAGGAGATCCTCGGAGCCGACAACTTCTTCCTGGAGATCCAGGATCACGGGATTCCGGACCAGCAGAAGATCATCCCGATGATGGCTCGTCTCGGAAAGGAGACCGGCCTTCAGCTGGTTGCCACGAACGATTCCCACTATCTCCATCGGGATGACTCGTTCGCCCATGAAGTGCTTCTGGCGATCGGAACCGGGAAGTCGCTCGATGACGAACGCCGGATGCGCTTTCATTCCGACGACTTCTTCATCAAGGGTCCGGACGAGATGAAGGAGGTCTTCTCGGCGTATCCGCAGGCGATCGAGAACACCCTGGCGATCGCCGACCGGATCGATCTCGAGCTCGAGGCGAGCGGACACCATCTTCCGGAGTTTCCGGTGCCCGAGGGTTACGACATCGATTCTTACTTCGTCGAGACGGTTCAGCGGGGACTCGATCGCCGATTGGAGCAAATGAGGCCGCCCGGCGCCGAATGGAGAAAGGCACATCCGGTCGAGCACTATCAGGATCGGATCGACAAGGAGATCGGCATCATCCGGAACATGGGGTTCCAGGGCTACTTTCTGATCGTCTGGGATTTCATTCGTTTTGCGAAGGAAGCAAAGATTCCCGTCGGGCCGGGACGCGGCTCCGCGGCAGGATCGCTCGTCGCGTATGCGCTCGAGATCACGAATGTCGATCCGCTCGATTTCGAATTACTGTTCGAGCGCTTTCTGAATCCCGAGCGGATCTCGATGCCCGACATCGACATCGATTTCTGTATGAACCAGCGCGGGCGGGTGATCGAGTACGTGCGCGACAAGTATGGTGCCGAAAACGTAGCGCAGATCATCACCTTCGGAACGATGGCTGCGCGGAGCGTCGTCCGGGACGTCGGGCGCGTGCTCGGAGTGCCCTATGCCGTGGTCGACAAGATCGCGAAGATGATCCCGATGGGGGAGACGACTCTGTCAGAAGCGCGGGAGAGTGTCCCGATGCTCTCGGAGGCGATCCGGAACGATGACCAGATCGGCCAGTTGATCGACATCGCCGAAAGGCTGGAAGGGCTGACCCGCCACGCCGGAATGCATGCAGCGGGAGTCGTGATCACACCGAAGCCGGTGACTGATTACGTTCCACTCTATCGGACGAATCGCGACGAGATCGTCACCCAGTTCGACATGCGCGTCGTCGAAAAGATGGGTCTGCTCAAAATGGACTTCCTCGGTCTGCGGACGCTGACCGTCATCGATCAGGCGATCCGCACCGTCAAACTGCAGGACGGGATCGAGATCGACATCGATGCGATTCCGCTCGACGACCCGGAGGTCTACCGCATTTTCCAGGAAGGCCGCACCAAGGGCGTCTTCCAGTTCGAGTCGGGCGGAATGGTCGATCTTCTGAGGCGAGTGAGACCCGAGAAGTTCGAGGACCTCGCAGCCCTCAACGCTCTTTATCGTCCGGGCGCCCTCGATGCCGGAATGGTCGACGAGTTCGTGAAACGGAAGACGGGTAAATCGAAAGCACGCTTCGTCGTCCCCGTGATGAAGGAGATCCTCGAGGAAACCTACGGCGTGATCGTCTATCAGGAGCAGGTGATGGAGATCGCGCGCGAAGTCGCCGGGTTTTCGCTCGGTGAGGCCGACCTTCTTCGGAAAGCGATGGGGAAGAAGAAGAAGGAGATCATGGAGGAGCAGCGGGAGAAGTTCGTCGCTGGCGCGAAGGCCAGGGGTTATCCCGAAGAGAAAGCGACCGAGATCTTCAACTTCATCGAACCATTCGCGCGCTACGGATTCAACAAATCCCACTCGGTCGCCTATGCGCTGATCGCTTATCAGACGGCATGGTTGAAAGCTCATCATCCACGGCATTTCATGGCGGCTCTGATGTCGAGCGAAATGGACAAGACCGACTCTGTCGTGAAGTTCATGGGGGAGGCGGCATCGCTCGGAATCAGCGTACTCCCGCCGGACGTCAACGAATCCAACGAGGCATTCACCGTCGTCGGCGGCGACGTCCGGTTCGGGCTCGCCGCGGTCAAGGGAGTCGGGCTCGGAGCCGTCGAGTCGATTCTGCAGGCTCGACGCGAACAGGGGAGATTCGAATCCCTTCTCGAATTCTGCGAGGCGGTCGACCTCAGAGCCTGCAACAAGCGCGTCGTCGAGGCATTGATCAAATCGGGGTCGTTCGACGGATTCGGCGAGCCCCGTCGCTCGCTCTTCGAGAAACTGGAGCGTGTGACCGAGCAGGCGCTCCGTTCACGCGAGGAAAAAGCTATGGGACAGACCAGCCTGTTCGGCGGCGTGCCTGTGGCAACTCCGAGACGCTCGGTCGAGGATCAAACCCCGGAGTGGCCCGATGAAGAGAAGCTGCAGTTCGAAAAGGAGACGCTCGGCTTCTACATCACCGGACATCCACTCGACAAATTCACCGCGGAGCTCGAGACGTTCGCGACGGCATCGACTGCCGATCTCCACACGCATCTCGATGAAACAGTCAATCTCGGCGGTATGGTCAGCCAGCTCAAGAAGACGCGAATCAAGAAGGGGAGAAACGAAGGAAAGCTGATGGCGCGCATGGTGCTCGATGATCAGCACGGAGAAGTCGACGTCGTCGTCTTTTCAGAGCTATTCGAGAAGGTCGAGCGATGGCTCGAGGACGGCGTCGCAGTGCTGATCACGGCGAACGTGAAAGACACCGGTGGCGCTCCGGCAGGAAGGAGCGTGGCGCTCGCGGACGCCGAAGCGCAGGCGAGGCGGATCGAGGACGAGTACGGCGGACACCCCGATGTCGAGACCGAAGAGGAAGCCGGTACCCGGGTGACGCCGGAATTGAACGCGATCGACATCGTCCCGCTCGTCGGAGTCAGAGATGCAAAGGTCAAGTCGCTCTGCGTTCAGCTCGATTACTCGACAGTCGACGAACCACGCGTGGTGAAGCTACGGGAGATTTTCGAAAGGAACCGGGGGGAGACGCCCGTACAGGTCGCGCTGACCGAGCTGCCTGCCGAGCTCAGGAAGTCGCTCGGCAATGGTTCCGACCTCAGACTGCGGGTCAACCGTCACTTCATGGTGCAGCCGGGTCCGGAGCTGACCGCCGCGATCGAAGAGATCGAGGGACGGGTGATCTACACCTTTTGAAGAGTGAAGGGTGAAGAGTGAAGAGTGAAGGGTGAAGAGTGAAAAGAAGGCAGGCCCTCTTTTCGCGAAGCGACGATCGTTGACGAATGCTTAATCTCGCGAGATCCAAACACTCGTCATCCTGAGCCGCCGAAGGACGGCGAAGGATCTGGCGGCCGGCTCGTGAGTACACGCTGAGATGTCCGAAGAAGTTACTTTCACGGCGTCTCTTCTTTCACTCTTCACTCTTCACTCTTCATCGCGGTCTCAGTCGCGGAAATGATGATTCAACAATGCGCCGGCGACGGTCGCGGGAACCGGGGGAGAAAAGTAGTAGCCCTGGCCGAAATCGATGGCGATGGAGCGCATCCGGGCGAGCTGTCCTGCGGTCTCCAGGCCCTCGACCGTCACCGCCATTCCCATCAGGCGCGCGAGTTTGCTGATGGTGCGAACGATCTCGTCATCGCGCCTGGCTCCGTCCGGCGAGATGAACGAACGATCGATCTTCAGCGTGTCGAATCGGTATTGCCGCAGGGAGCTGAGCGATGAATATCCTGTGCCGAAGTCGTCGAGACTCACCCGGACGTCGGCCTTACGCAGCCCCTCGATCACTTTGGCTGCGACATCGGCGTTCTCGATCAGCGCCGTTTCGGTAAGCTCGAGATGAAGATGTTGCGGAGCCGCTCCGCTCCGGCGGATGGCGTTGATGATCATCGGCACGATGTCGGGCTGGAGAAGCTGGCGCGCGGAGAGATTCACATGCATCTCCAGGGGACCGGGACCCTGATGGAGCCGATTCCACTCGACGAGCTGTCGGAGCGCTTCGTTGAGTACCCACTGACCGATCGGTACGATCAGTGCGGCATCCTCCGCCACACGGACGATCTCGGCGGCTGGCACCAGCACGTCTCCCCGCTGCCAGCGAACCAGCGCCTCGAAACCGGCAATGATGCCCTGATCGAGGGAGACGATAGGCTGATAGTGCACCCGGAGCTCGCCACGGTCCATCGCGCGCCGAAGATCGGTTTCGAAGCGCAACAGTTCCACCGCACTATCATGCATCGTACGGTCGAATACCTCGTGTCTCGCGCGCCCCTGCCCCTTGGCGCGGTACATCGCGATGTCCGCATCACGCAGCACGTCCTGGGGCCGGTCGTATCCGCTGGCGCTGAGCGCGATTCCGATGCTCGCGGTGAGAAAAATCTCCTGATCTCGTATTCGAACCGGGACCACGAGAGCTTCCTGAATGCGGTGCGAGGTCCGGACGGCATCGGCAGCGTGCTCGATCGAATCGAGCAGGATGGTGAACTCGTCGCCGCCCAGCCGCGCCACGGTGTCGCCGGCTCGGACGGCCGTGGCGAAACGCTCCGACACCGCCACCAGCACTTCGTCGCCGAAGGCGTGTCCCAGGCTGTCATTGACCAGCTTGAACCGGTCGAGGTCGATGAACAGAACGGCAAAGCGATGTTCACGGTCGCGATGGGACTTCTGGAGCGATCTTTCGAGCCGGTCCATGAAGAGCGCGCGGTTCGGCATCTGGGTCAGACTGTCGTGAAACGCGTCGTGGGTCAGCCGTTCGAGCGCTTGCTTCCGCTCGGTCATATCGGTCATCGATCCGGCAAGCCGGGTCGCCTCGCCGGTCGCGTCACGCTGGGCCAGACCACGCGTCAGCATCCAGCGGTAAGTGCCGTCCCGACAGTACATCCGGTGCTCGACTTCGATGGCCGGCGTCTCTGCTCGCCGATGCATCTCGATGGCCATTCTCACCACCTCCACTTCCCCCGGATGAATGCGACCGAACCATTCTTCGGGAGAATCGGCAATCTCGTCTTCGTTCCAGCCGAGCATCGCTTTCCAACGCGGCGAGTAGTAGACCGTGTGGCGCACCAGGTCCCAGACCCACAGTCCATCATTGGCGCCGCGCACTGAGAGCGCGTATCGCTGCTCGCTTTCGCGCAGCGCAGCGAGGGTGCGACTCTGCGCCAGCGAATATCGGATTGCCCGCTCGAGGGTTTCCGCATCCAGATTTCCCTTCACCAGATAGTCGGCGGCTCCCGCCTCCATCGCGGCCAGATCGACGTCGCGGTCGCCCGCTCCGGTGAGAAGAATGATCGGGGTGGTCAGCTCCCGCGCCTCCGCCTCCCGCAGAATCTCCAGCCCGTCATGCGCACCGAGTCGATAGTCGGCGAGGATCACATCCCAGGGTTCGCGAGCCATGGCTTCGACAGCCCGATCGTAGTTGGCAGCCCATTCCAGCTGGAACGAGGCCCGGCGGCTCTCCGCCAGCAGGTCGCGGGTCAGGATGTAGTCATCCTCGTCGTCCTCCACCAGGAGAATCCGGATGGGCTCGGGAGCGTTCATGTCCCGTTGACAGGGAGCTCCACAATCTCGATCCAGTAGCGGCCGATCTCCCTCATGATCTCGACCAGCGACGCGAAGTGGACCGGTTTCGTGATGAACGAGTTGGCACCGAGATCGTAGGTGCGATAAATATCCTCCTCCGCCTTCGACGTCGTGAGAATGATCACCGGAATTCTCCGCAGTTCGGCGTCGGCCTTGATCTCGCGGAGTGCCTCCCGTCCATCCTTTCGAGGCATGTTCAGGTCGAGCAGGATCAGGCCCGGCCTCGGCGATTGAGCCGGATCGAAATAGCGTCCGCGGCGATGCAGATAGTCCATCAGATCGTCGCCGTCCTCTACGAAGCGGAGCTCGTTGATTACCCGGCTCTCGTCGAGTGCGTCGCGAGTGAGTATCCGGTCTTCCTCGTCGTCATCCGCCACCAGGATCGTGATCGGTTTCCCTGGATACTTCATCGCTGTCCCCTCCTGACCAGTGAATCATCGGCAGACGAACGACGAACATCGCGCCGGCGCCCGGCATGCCTCGAGCCTCGATCGTCCCTCCATGCCGCTCGACAATTCTCTTGCAGATGGCGAGTCCGATTCCGGTCCCATCATAGACGTCCCGCCCGTGCAGCCGCTCGAAGATCGTGAAGACCCGTTCGGCGTATTTCGGATCGAATCCGATCCCGTTGTCGGCGACCGTGATCTCGACCTCCGCCGGACCGGTGCTTGCGGTGATGCTCACCCGGGGTGGAACGCCTTCCCGATGAAACTTCAAACCGTTCGCGATCAGGTTCTGAAAGAGCTGCCGCATCTGGATCGGATCCGCATCGATCGCGGGCAGATCCTCAGCGCTCACCGTGGCGTCGAGCTCCGCAATGGAAACCTCCAGATCGCGAATGACCTCCTCGACGATTGTTTGCAGCTCGACGCGCAGGAAAGGTTGTGCGCGTGTCGTGATCCGCGACAACAGCAGCAGGTCATTGATCAGCGTCTGCATTCGGTTCGCTGCATTCTGCATCCGCCGCAGATAATCCTTTCCTTCCGCCGTCAGCACGCTGCCGTATTTTCGGCCGAGACGATCACCGAACGCCTGGATCTTTCGCAGCGGTTCCTGCAGGTCGTGGGATGCCACATAGGCGAAGTCCTCCAACTCGCGATTGCTCTGCTGAAGCCGGAGCGCGAACTGTCGTAGCTCTTCTTCCCCTCGCTTCCGTTCCCGTATGTCGCGCGCGATCACCACGGCACCCCCGCCGACCCTCCGTTCCCGGAGAGGCGATACTGAGAGACTGACGTTGATCGGATGGCCGTCTCTGTCGCGGAAGATTCGCTCTTTGTCACGCGCCGATGCACCCAGGAGGGTCTGCCGGAGATTCGGAGAGGGTGATTCGTCCGGATCGATGTAATCGAGGATGTCGATGGACTTCCCGAGAATTTCGGCCTCGCTGTACCCGAAGGTGGTCTGGACCGCCCTGTTGACCACTCGAATTCTCCCCTCCGAGTCGACCACGAACAGAGCGTCCCCCATCGTGTCGAGAATCTCGCCGGCCGCTCGAGCCGCGGTGATCGGAATGAAGCGGTGGCGCTGGATCGAGCGCCAGGCGAACAGGACGAAGAGGACCACGGGTATGTAGCCGATCGGTCGGCGATCGATCCCGAAGAGGGGTATAAGATCAATCGTGGCAAAGTAGACGATCGCAAAGGTGATCGCCAGCTTGCGCAACCGGCCTCTCCGTGTGACATCGGCAGTACGGCGGTACTCTCCAGCATATTCGAAGAGATGGAGGAGGAGAATCGCCCCGAAGTACGCAACGAATGCCACGCCTCCTGTCGTCGTGAATTCCGGGTAGTAGCCCCAGTCGAATCGGCGAACTCCCGGTTCCAGAACCAGGTCTGTTATGGCGATCCCTGCCACGAAGAGAGCCCCCAAACCCCAGTTGAGCGCAATCGCCATCCGGCGGCGTTCGACGATTCGAAGCGCAGTCGTGGTGAACTCGTAAATCGCCGCGGGCATCAGCGCGACCGCGGAAAGTCCGATGCGTCCGAGCAGGGCCGCGATCGACGGACCCGGCGCGTGGAACATCAGCCCGAACGAGAGCAGCCAGACCGCCACCAGACTGATCATCAGGCAAAAGAGTTGGGCCACCCGCACGATCCGTTGCCTGACGAGGATCACCCCCGCAATGACCAGCAGACTGCCGCCTACAGCCAGCCATGGGATCAGCCCGACGATGTCACGCGGTTGCACCGGGCGATTCTACTCGGCTGCTGACTGATCGACGAAGAGAGGTCCGGGTCCCGGAATCACGAGGGAAGAGTAAAGGGTGAAGAAGAGTGAAGAGTGCAGAGTGAAGAGTGAAAGAAGAGACGCCGTGAAAGTAACTTCTTCGAACATCTCACCTTGTACTCACGAGCCTGCCGCCAGATCCTCCGTCGTCCTTCGGCGGCTCCTAATGAAACGACGACGAAATTGCGTGGACTTCGACCCACTTGCAGCGCTTCGCTTGGGCTGATGTCCCACCCTGCAAGGTCCCTCGCTTGCCCACCCGACCGCCCGCTCGGGACGACGTCGGTTTGAGTATGGGGTGCGGAGTTTTGCGGGCTCCGGTTTTCATTCCCGCTTCACC